>NZ_JBILQX010000118.1:0-11133 GCF_044372965.1 Elstera sp.
AACCCCACCCGGCACAGATGCCTCAACCCAAGTAGGCTCCGGCGCTTCTTCCAACTCCCACACCGGCACCCCGCCCGTTTTGCCACATTCGAGCAACAGCCCAACCTGCGCATGAGACAGCGCGCCCGAACGCAACATGAGACCGATTGTAATGTGCGTCGCCTCCGCGTCCGGGTGCAGATCGGCCGCCGCGTAACCGCCGCCGTCGATTCGCGTACCGAGGACGCCTTGCCGTTCCAGCACCGCGCAACCATCGCCCGAGATGCCCGCGCCCGCGAGCCAATTCTTTTCCCGATGATCGGCCCGGCTTAGAACCAGATCGGCCCGTTGGACGCGATAGACCCACTCCAAGAAATCCTCAATCGGCATTGCCCGCTTATCGCTTGCCCCGTTCATCGCCGCTTCCTTTCCGTCTTGAGATATCCCGGCCCGAAAGCCCCCATCAACAGCGCCCGAACCCGCGCTTTCTCCGCCTCCCGTTCCGCCGCGCTGGCGGGAGCCTTCGGCGGCGGGTGCAAATCCCGGTATTGCCACTCATCGAGGTGGAGTTGCGCCAGCCGCCCCAACTCCGCATGATCCGCCGCCACCTGCTTCAGCGCCCTTGCCAGATCGGGCCGCGCCGGAAAACGCTTTGCGCCCCGCGTGAGATCATCGACCGCCTGCCCGCACACCACCGGCGGATGCTCCAACAGGAGTACGCCCAGGGATTGCTTGTAGTTTTCGGCATCGGCCAAGGAACGGTTCGGCCATGCCGTGACGATCATCGCCAAACACGCTTCTGCCGCCGCCGCCCGCTCGGTATGCGACGTGACCGCCCGAACCCGCGCCAGCGCCGCCAGAATGGCCCGGCACGCTGCCGCATCGTGCAGCCGCAGATGATCCAGCGCCCGCCCGCCCGCACCCACAGCACGCGGCGGCACGGTAAGCGTGGCAATCGCCGCCCGAACTGCCGCGAGCCCCGCCGCCGTTGGCGCAACGATGGGATGATCGCCCGCCAGCGCCGAATAAACCCCGCTCATGGTTTAGCCCCTTTCGCTTCGAAGACGAGTTTCCAGGCAGGATCGAGCTTGTCCCGAAAGCGGGTTTCAGCTTCCTGCCGGGCAAAGGCCGATGGCATCAGAAGGACCACGCCCGCCCCTTCCTGCCGCGCCCGCACCCCGGCAAACCACGCCCGGAAGGCGGTAGCGCCCACCCGGCGGTACAGGTCGGCAAGGATGGGGTCGCCGGGCACGTCCACCGTTGCCGGGCCGGGCGTGGACGGCGCAGGCGCAGGAGCAGCCGCCGCCCGATGCTCAAGCCCGCGCTTGCACCACAGCACCCACACGCTATGCCAGTCTTCCTTGAGGGCTTTGGACCCGGCGAGCGCCCAATGGTGCAGGGCGAAGGCTTGTGCCTCCCGGTCAATCTCAGCCTCCGAAAGCCCTTCGAAAGCCGCATCCATCGCCCAAGCTTCCGGCAAGCACCAATCCTTCGGCAGCCGAGTGCCCCGCCGCGAACCCCTTTCGGGCTTAGGGGGGATATCATCAGCCCGAAGGGATGATGATGGGGGTTTATCTGGAGTCTGGTGTCTAGCTTCTAGCGTCTGGGTCTTAACCTCGGGGTTATCCCCTGGGTTATCATCGGGGTTATCCGATGCCGAATTTTCCCTTTTTTTACAAAGTTTTGGATTACCCCCGGTTTTCCCGTTTTTCTCGGCAACTACGGCTTTTTTTTCATCACGGACCATTCTGCGGGAGTAAATGACGCGCTTGCTATTGGCCGAGAACACCCCCGCCGCTTGCAGTTCGCCGAGCAACTCGGTGATCTGGTCGGGGCTGGAGCCTGTCGAATTGGCAAGCTGGGTCACCGTCACCGCCGTTCCGTTGACGAGAAGATAGCCGCGTGGTTTGGCGTTATGCATCACAGAGAGCATGTGTATCCAAAGGCCACGCGCTGCGAGAGAAACGGTTGCAAGTTGAAAATCCCCAAGCCAATCGCCGGGGTAGAATTTGAACCAGGGATACCGGCTCATCGGGCAAACTCCTGCACTGCCGCCCGAAGCTCCTGCACCGCCGCGTCATACAGAAACGCCGGGCAGCCGCAAGCCTGGGCAATCACGGCCTGCGGCAGGTGTTTAGGGTGGATTTCCGGCAAGGCCGTAACCCCGTGCGCCGTTTCGGTAATGTCGAACCAAATCGCCACGCCCGGCTCCAGACGAATAAGGCGCGGGCCGGTGCGGCCCACCAGCAGCAAGGCCGGATCGCCCCGCGCCCACAGCACGAACGTCCAAATCATCCCTTGATGGAACGGATAGAACGCCCCGCCGCGCCGCTGATCGGATAGCCGATCCGTATGAACCGGCACCGGCCCGGTAATGCGCCCCAGGTCGAAGGTTTCCGAAACCCGCTGAAGCTCGAACGGAAACGCCCGCGCCCCCGGCTTTATCCGCCGCCCTTCCCGCGCCAGCACCCCACCGGGATCGAGCGCCGCCACCGAAAACCGCCGGACGCGCCAGGGTCGGGAGGCTTCGGGCGCAGTCATGCTGCCCGCCCCCGCATCACCGCATTGATGCGCGCGCCGATCCAGCGCATGACTGGCACCGCCATTGAATTGCCTAAGGCCCGATAGCGCAGCCCATCGGGGGCAAGGCCCTTGCGCCAGGGAATTAAGGTGTAGTCGTCCGGGAAGCCCTGAAGCCGCTCGCATTCGCGCGGGGTTAGCCGGCGAACGCCGCTTTCGCCCGCGACCGCGAGATGCCCCCCCCCATTTTGGTGGCTTGTGGTGCTCGCCATTGCGCGCAGGGTGGTGAATTTATCGCCAGTCACGCCGCGCGCAGGGTCCGACGATTTACAGTCGAAGGCGATCAGCCCTTTCCAATCCCCGATATGATTAAAATCGCCGGAAGCCGTTCGCAGCGTTGGAGCCACGTCCGCAATAAACGCCTCGCTCTCGAAATCCATCCGCCCGCACGGTCCCGCGTGGGCCGTTAATGCGGGCGAAACCTCTATCGGGCCGGAGCAATTATTGCCGCCGAAGGCGACGGACTGCGGCACGCTGCGGGCTTCCAGGGTGTAAGCGAGCCCTTCCCGGAATCCGGCCCCGTCCGGCCCTGCGGCGGGATTTTCCGAAACCGCGCGTTCCTGAATGGCCCATGCGGCAATAAGGTGCCCCGCTTGGGCTTGATTATCGTCTGCGCCACACGTTCCAACACCGCTTGCAGTAAGGGCGGCAACCGTTTCCCCCGCTTTTCGGCGCGGCGCAGTATCCCGGCGCAGGCTTTTGCGCTCAAATAATACCTCGGCGGGATCGGCCCCGTTTCCAAAATCGACGACAACGAACAAACGCGCGCGTTGTTGGGCGAGGTCGAAATATTGAGCGTCGAAAACCCGCCATGCCGCCCGTGCCCGAGGCCCGGCAACCATACCGATACGCGGCCACCGTCCCTGTTTTCCTGGCGAACGCAGGGCGTCATCTGCCCCGACAAGCGCTCCCAAGAAACACCCGAAAGCATTGTCGGCATGGGAGAGGATTCCGGGGACGTTTTCCCAAAGGGCGTTTCGAAGAGCGCCAGTTGCTGCGAGGGCATGCGCCAACCTCACGAAAGAAAGGGTCAAGCCGCCGCGCGGATCGAGCATCCCCCGCCGGAGACCCGCGACGCTGAAACTCTGGCAGGGCGTTCCACCCACCAACACATCCGGCAGCGGAATACCGAACCGGCGGAAGTGACGAACCCGCAGCGCCGCCATATCGCCCCACAGTGCCACCCGACCAGGCCGAACACCGCCGCGCAGATCCGTCGCGCGCTGTTGATGGGTGAGCACCGCGCAGGGAAAGGGCTCAATTTCCGAAAACATCACAGGCTCAAAGGGTAGTGCCTCACAGGCGACTGCAAAGGCCTCGATGCCGGAACAGACGGAAAGGTAACGGAGGGTCATACCCCACCCCCAAACAGCGGTGACGGCTCGAAATTGGTGAGGATCAACTCCCCCTTTACCTGCCCACCGCCGCCCAAAACACTCACGTCATGCCGGTGCCAATCCTGCAAAATTTCGGAATAGATGGTATCGGGGTTCATGGTGAGGATGACGCGGGCGCGGCACGCGGCGAGCCGCCGGGCCAAGGCTGCATGAGTCTCTTCAGCCATCAGCACCGCATAGCGCCGCCCGACCGGCCCCGGATAGGGCGGGTCGGCAAACAGCAGCGACCCCGGCACGTCATAGTCATCGATCAACCGCAGCGCATCGACCTCGCGGATGCACACCCCGCGCAAGCGCTCTGCCACAGCCGCCAACCTTTGGGGCAGGCGCGACCAAGTGATTTCCGGCGCGGTGGTTTGCCCCTTCGACCAGCGAAACCCGGTCTGATAACAATCCCCGCCCCGCGCTTGCCAGGACATGATGAGAAACTGCCATGCCCGCGTGATCGGGTCGGGGCTTGGTTCGGCTGCATAAATCTCCGCGAGGATCTGCTGTGAATAGGGCGTGAGTTCGAGCAGCCGATAGAGTTCGCCCGCCCCGCCGCCGCGCAACACGGCGAACAGGTTAATCACGTCGCGGTTGAGATCGTTAACAACCTCGCGTGGATGCCGGGGCTTTTTAAGCGTGACGATGCCGGACCCGCAGAACAGGTCCACCCAGGTTTCCACCCCCGGCGGAATGAGCCGGTAAATCGCGGGGCACAGCTTTTCTTTGCTGCCGTAATAATTGAGCGGGCGTTGCAAGGTCATCGCACCAGCCCCCCTTCGCAGATCAAATCATACCGCCCCGCACCCCATTCGTGACGCCGATCCCAAACAACGAACAAGCCCCCGACCGGCGGAGAACCCTGCCCGGTAAAATCGACCCGAAATGTGGTTTGCAGCAGCCGGGACGGCCGCAGATCACGCCATAACCCACACCGATTATCGGCATTCCAGAAGGACTGCTTGAGCAGCATCGCCAGATATTCCACGCCCAGATTTATCAGGGCATGAACAGCGAATTTGATAGGCAGCGGCACCCCGTCGACATCCTCGGCATAGGGTGGATTCGTGATTAAACGCCGCACGCCCTTCGGCAGCGCCTTTGTGCGCATAAAATCAACGCCGCCCACCCCAAAGCCGGTATCGGTCCGCAGATCCGTCGAGATCACCTCGCAGCACAAAAATTCGGCCAGAACCCGGCTCATATGACCTTCGCCGCAGCAGGGCTCCAAAACAGGCCCGTCATAGGCGCGCAGATGCTCCGCCTCCGCCCGCATAAACGCCCGCGTCGCCTTAGGCTGCGTCGCGTAAAAATCGGCTGCCCGGCGCAAGTTCTGCCCAGCCTGCTGTCCGCCCGCGAGCATGGTGGCGACGGAATAGCGGGTCTGCGGCGGCAATGGCTCCCCGCCAATGGTGAGCGGCAATAGCCCGGTCATCGCCCTGCTCCCAGCGTGTCAGCGAGCAGCCGCACCCGGTACTCCACCCGCCCGCGCGGCAGCCCTAGGCGCGCAACAAGGCCCGCGATATCGCGGTTGCGCCGCCCGAACTGCGACACCGTGAGTTCGGCAATCACTTCCGCATCCTGATCGGCCTGCCATCGATGGAATTCGCCCAGGCCCTCGCGCACCTCCCGGTACAAGCCGAGGCGGTGCGCGCGCATGGTGATTCCCTTCCAATTGCGCCCCGGCAGCGCGGCCAACAGATCGGCTTGCCCGCCGCGCGGGTAAAGGCGACGCAAAATCGCATCCTCCTCTGCCGAAAAATACCGGCGCGGGGCGCGGGACGGGCTCATGATTGCCTCCGACGTTTTAGCGATGGGGCTACCGCCGCCCGCGCCCGCAGCATCATGGCTTCCCGGTGTTTGGCCCGGTCGATCAAATCGGCCTTACCGACCACCAGCGTAGCGATGCCGCCGGGGAGCACGAGTTGAAACCAGCCATCAAACTGGCCATTGGTTTTAAGCACGGTGACGCGAAACCCATCGCGCCGCAGAAATTCGGCGGCAGCCTGGGCCGCGCCGCCCGTGCCATCGGATCGGCCCGCCAGCACCGGCAGGGTTTCCGGGCTAGGGCGCGGGAGCATCGGAATCCCCCGCAAGCCCCTGTAAGCGCTTGGCCTCGCGGCCAACGCCCAAGGAATCCGCCAAGGTGAACAAAAGCTTCAACGCCGCTGCGTAGCTCAGGTGAATAAGCGCCCCTTGCAGGCCGTCGCGCAAATCGAGCCGCAGATAAACGCCGCCTTCGGGCGGGTCGACCTCGGACACCGTGAGAAAATCGCCAGTCATGGGGCACCGCCTTCGTTGGCGATGAGGGCGCGGATAGCGGTCGCAACATCTTGTGCCGCGACCCTATCCAAGCCGCTGAATGCCTGGGCGCGTCCATCAGCGACCTTCGCCGCCTCTTCCAACACCTCCCGCCGGGCATATTTATTGTGCCGTCTCTCTAAAGAGAGTGCCAATCTGTTCAATTCAAGGCGCGCTTCTGAAGCTATCCGCTCGGCAAAAACCTCTTGAACTAGTGTCGCCGCTTTGATCCGCGCCTTCTTGGGAATGCGGGTAGTGATGCGGCTGATAAATTCAGCTTGCACTTCTGAAGAGAAGATCGGCCAAACGTCACCATCGTCCGCAAATTGCGATGCGTCTTTGGCGGAAGCCGCACATTCGCCAAGCCACTCCAAAACCTCCGTCAGGGAGTATTCACCATTCGCTTTAGTTTCTGCGGCTAACTCCTCAAGAAGCTCGCGCCGGGCTTTTGCGTGCACCTCGGCTTCGGTGCGCAAGGGCAATTCCGGGGCCGGAACGCGCTGTAGGATGCCATTGTAAATATCCCACGATATGCCGCCGCAACACCGGGCTTCTTTGGAGATAAACTCGACGACTTCACATCCGGGGTCCCGATCTAAAAGCGCGTGAGCGGTCGGCACTAGCCGCCAGCCCTCGGGAATAACCTGAGCGCTCGCGCGCGCCGCATTAAGTTTATCTGCAATCGCCTCCGGCAGTTCAGCCAAATCCGGCTTATCCCCCACCCCGGAAAGCTGGCGAATGCGCGCAATAATGCCGATGAGATTGGTGTTTTCGCCGTTGCAGGCGCAGGCCCCAGGCGCGGGGCAGCCTTGGGGTTCGAGGCTCATGCCGCAGCCCTCCCCGACCCACTGGCGAACACATCCGCCGCCGCAACCAGCACCCGGCCTTCCGATTGGCCTTCCGCATTCAGCTTCAGGCCGCAATCTATCAGCAGCCCGCAGTCCACCATCGCTTGAATTTCTGCGACAATGGCCGCGTGTTCCTCTGGCGCGCCTTGTGGGGCAAGGGAAATCACGAGCCTAGGTTCCAGCGCGCCGAGCGCGCAAAAATCGAGAATTTTGAGGCGCATAACCCCTCCTAAACGGTTTCGAGACGGCCCCGGAGGGGCGCGGATTTAACGAGGCGCACGGGTGCGGGGCGCAGCGCGTGCGGGTCGGGGCCGGTATCAAGCGCCCCCCAGGTCAGTAGCGCCGCCACCACCAGCAGCAGAACGCGGGCGCTTAGCCCCCCCGCCTGCCCGACCGCCGAACCAACCGCCGGGCGCGCCGCAGATGGGCTTGCGCCCGCCGCGCGTGCAGCCACGCCAGCAGGTAATGGCCCCACGCCCGCGCTGTGTGAAATCGACGCCAGCCCATCGGCCACTTCCCCTTGAATCATCGTGAGTTCGCGCGCCAGCCGATCCAGCCGCGCCACCAGCGGCGCTTCGCCCAGCACGGGCGCAAGCACATGGGCAGCAAAGCCTTCGCCCCACCGCTCCACCATCGCCAGCAGGTGGCGCATTTGCGGAAAATGCCCGGCCCGCCAGCTTTCCGCCGTTTTCAGCGAAACGCCGAACCAACCCGCCAGCAGCTTGGCCGGGTACGGATCAATCCAATCGGCGATCCGCTCCCCCACGGGATGCCGCCCTTGGGCTGCCGACAGAAAATCGATGGGAAACGCCCCCATAGCTTTACCCTCCCGTCATAAGGAGGATGGGGGCAGGCAACCAAAGGACGTGCATGATGACCCCTCCTAAAAAGCAACGCCCTCAAGCAGGCCAAGGGCCGATAGGGCAAACAAAAATCCACATCACCGCCGAACAGGCCGCGCGGCGGGCAGAACAGGTTTTCGGAATTCCCCGGACGGAAACGCCTCAGGCGGCAGCCGACCCCTCAACCTGTAAGCCGGGCTTACAGGTTGGATCGGGCGGATCGGATAAGTCCGGGGGTGCGGGATCGTCGAGCCCCCAACGGTCTACCCCCGGAGGCCAGGGATGCTGATCCGGCCAGTGATCGGCGAACCAGCGCTTGACTGCGAGGAAGGTATCGACCGTGCAGGTTTTCCCAGCCCGCAGCCGCCCGAACAGCCCGCCCTGGTTGACGATCAGCGTGCTAATCCGCGCTTCGGAGAGGCCGACGAGACGGCTATACTCCCGCGCCAAGGTGATGAGTTGGGTGCGGTAATCCATACCCAGGATAATTACGGATTATTATCCGCATCGTCAACGAGAAATTTACCGCATGACCCGCGTCATACGCTGCGGCATATTCGCCGCAGTATGAATACACCCGCCCCTGGCCTTGATCCGCACAATCCAAATGCCGCGCTGCTTGCGGCCATTGATGCGCGCTTAGGGGAACTCAAACTCAGCGAACGCAAAGCCTGCCTGAAAGCCGGGCTTCACCCGGACGCCATCCGCTCTATCCGGCGCGGCAGTCAGCCGAAAATCGATAAAATCGATGCGCTCGCGCTGGCCTTGGGCGTGCCGCTGGCGGTATTCCGCGATCTTGCCAGCCGAAACGCGGGCGCACCGCCACCGGCCACATCGGTTCATGACAAGGTTCCGCTTGTTGGGTTCGTTCAAGCGGGTTATTGGACAGCAGCCTATGAACTACCGCCAGAAGATCATGAGTTTTATTCACCGCCGCCGTTAAATGCGCCCCGAGGCGCAAAGATATTTGCCCTACAAGTGCGCGGCGAATCCATGAATAAAATCTACCCCGATAGTTCAATATTATTCATTGCCAGCTATCCCGATCTTGGCTTACTCCCAAATCCTGGCGATAACCTTGTGTGTTTGCGCCGATCCCCAACAACCGATGATTTTGAAGCGACGGCAAAGCAGTATGAGCTTGGCCCGGATGGTCAACATGTACTTTGGCCGCGATCCAATGACCCCGATCACCAGCAGCCGATTGTTTTACCAAACGGCCTACCTTTAGCTGAATGGGGTGATATTCCGGCTGGCAGCGCCGACACCCTAATACTTGGTAAGGTCATAGGCTCATTCAGACCCGAGTGACTGCGGCCCTTCTTTTAAAAGAGTCACAAATTGACTTTGAGATAGTTCAATCTGTTCCTGATTAATAATTTCTCCATTTAAATAAGTCTGAAGATTAATTTTTACTTGACCCGGCGATACACGCCGATCTACCGCCAGATCCGGCAGAGCTTCTACAACGCTCACCGCGAACGTCATAGCCCGCTGCTGTTCGGCCCAGGCTGCGGATTTAAGCGCCTCGCGCAGGGGCGGCGCATAGGCCACGTCGAATTCAGAAAAGCTATAAGCGGGCGGCATGCCGCGCGTCCACGCCTCAAGCTCCCGCTTGTACTTTTTACCGGTATGCGGATCAATATTCGTCACTTGCGTCTTGGTCCAAACGATATCGAGTGCATCCCGAAACGCTGCACTCACGCCAAAAAACCAACCCTCGGCATAGCCTTCAGCGTCGAACGTCACGGGTATATCGGTGGTTCGTAGCCGTTCGACAGGCCAGAACGGCGGCAATTCCGCATCTAGCGCCTGCGCAATCCAGACCATTGCCGCATCGTCTTCGGCCAAAACCTCGCCTGTCACGGGGTCAAAGATCAAGGTGAGGCGCGACGAGATGAAAGTTTTTTGCTGGGAAGCCCCCTCTTCGCGCAACCGCATGCGCACGCGGGGCGCGCCGCCAGCCGTAGTTCCCATCGATAGCTCAAATATTTTAGCGATTATACGCCGCCGCGCGCGATCCCTTGCGATGTAGTCGAGGCCAACCGTTACCGACTTCCCAGGGCTTGATAACCGCCGCTCTTCCCACATTCGCGCACCCATCGACATCGCTGCAATCTTGACGATTGCAGGCTGACAGATGTGGTTAAAAACGTCATGCGGTTAACTCTCCGCATTTTTGGATTGACGCACGGAAAATAATCCGCATAACCTAGCGCCCATCACGCCAATAGGGCCGCTCCCCATGAACCTACGCCGCTACACCTTCAAGCTTTACCCAACCGCCGCGCAGGTGCGCGTGTTGGATGCGCAGCGGCAAGCTTTGGGCGCGCTGTACAATGGCCTGCTGCAACAGCGGATCGAAGCGTATCAGCGCTGCGTGAACCCGCTGACGGGCAAGGGCAAAACCCTAACGGCCTTTGACCAGGGCAAGGAGATCACCGCCCTTCGTGCCGATGATCCGGCCTATGCCGCTTTTTCGCGCGGCACCTTGGAACAGGTGGTGAAACGCCTGGATTTGGCTTTTCAGGCGTTTTTTAAGCGCGCTAAGGCGGGGGCCGGGGCGGCAGCGGGGTTTCCGCGCTTTCAGCGGACCGCCGATTACCCGTCGATTCCGTTCCGCGAAGCGGGGCATGGCGGCTGGAAGTTTGAGCCCGGCCCAAATTTGCGCCACGGGCGCGCGCGCTTTCAGGCCGTTCCCGGCTGGATCAAGCTGCGCGGCAAACTGCCTGCTATCCCTTTGGGGTTGCGCACCTGCGAAATTCTGTTTCGGGGCGGGGCATGGTTCCTGTCCCTCGTGGTTGATTTGCCTGCCCCCGAGGCCGCGCCTGCGCGCCCGGCGGGGCATGTAGCCTTCGACCTTGTAACCAAATTCGCTGTTGTAAAACAGTCGAACGGTGGATGTCCCACCGGCCCCGAAGCCGCGTTTCATCGCGCGGTTGACGGGCGAATCTCCCTATCCTTTCCAGGGGTTAACGCACCATCGGTTCCGGCATCCCTGGATTCGTCGGGGGATGACAGGGAGGGTGTTGATTCCGCGCGCGTGCAGCAGGTTCCGGCATCCCTGGATTCGTCGGGGGATGACAGGGTGATTTGGTCGCCTGCCGTGGATGCGCCGGTTCCGGCATCCCTGGATTCGTCGGGGGATGACAGGGTGCGCATATGTTCGGTTATCCCGGTTCCGACATCCCTAGAGTCGTC
>NZ_JBILQX010000119.1:0-11103 GCF_044372965.1 Elstera sp.
ATCAAAACCAGCAAACCGCGCTGCAATACACACAGTCGGCGGTTCAAACCAATGTCACCCCGACGCCGCAGCAAACCGTTGCCGTATGGGCGGGCGCGACCGCCCCCGTCGCCAGCAACTTTATGAATACCGGGCGGCGGTTGCTCTATTCGTCGGCCTATCTATTCGACCAGCAATGCGGAAAGCTCGGCTTTTCCGCCTATTGATCGAACGCATTGAACTCATAGGCAGGGGTGCGCTACACCCTCGCCTATGAGCGACACGATCCATAGCCTCGAAACCGTCTTCGTCACCCGCCTCTATCGCGCCGAACTGCTCGATAAGCCGGGGCTGAACGAGGAGCTTCTCGCCACCTGCCTCGCCGCCGCCGCCGATGACGAGGCGGGGCAAGATTGGTCGGAAGAAAACGGCTATCCCGGTTACACATCCTACGCCTCGCTGAACGATCTCGGCTGGCGCTTCCCGGCGGTCAAAACGCTGATTAAACAGTTGGATAAGCACGCGAAAAGCTTCGCCAAACTCTTGGAATGGGATTTGGGCGAGCGTAAGCTGGTGCTGGATTCGCTCTGGATCAATGTGCTCGAGCCCGGCGGGTTTCACTCGGGTCATATTCATCCCGGCAGCGTGATTAGCGGCACCTATTACGTGTCAGTCCCCGATGGTGCGGGCGCGATTACCTTTGAAGATCCGCGCCTGCCCCGCATGATGGCCGCCCCGCCGAAAAAGAAAAAAGCCGCGCGCGACCAGCAGGCGTTCGTTTCCGTGGCCCCCACGCCGGGTTCGCTGCTGCTGTGGGAAAGCTGGATGCATCACGCCGTTCCGCTGAACCGCGCCGACGCCGAACGCATCTCCATCAGCTTCAATTACGCTTGGCGTTAATCGGCGGATTTCCGCCGAGGGGCGTGTAAGGATCGGCGGAAATCCGCCGATCCTCTATTCGCTCATTAAAGTATATTCTTTTTATTTCAATGTCTTAAACCATTAAAGCCACCTGGCACATCGCTTGCTCTTTCTCCCCTACGGCGCAAGACCGCGCCGAAAAAGAAAAGATCGTTCCGGGAGGAAGAGAATGAAAATTTTTTGCCAGACACTGGCGGCTTTGACCTTGGCTTTTGGCGTCAGCAGCGCCGCGAGTGCTGAAGATTTGGTGCGCTTGGGTAATCTCAAATTCGCCCATTACGGGGCGATTTCCTACATGAAGGAAATCGCCGGAAAATATGATCTGAAAATTGAAGAGCGGATGTTCGCCAAGGGGCTCGATATTATGCCCGCGATTGTTTCGGGGCAGATCGATATTGCCGCGAGCGCGATGGAAGCCGCGATTTCGGGCCGGGCGGGCGGCGCGCCGATTTATGCCGTGGCAGGCTTCGCCCAGGGCGGCGCGCGCTTCGTTGTCGGCGCGCAAAGCCCGATCAAAAGCGTTGCCGATCTCAAGGGCAAGAAAGTCGGCGTGACGCGCGGGGCGACGCAGGAGATGCTGCTGTTCGCCGAACTTGAAATGCACGGGCTCACGGCCTCGGATAAGCCCGGCAAGGACGTAACGCTGATTTACATGGCCTTTGCCGATCTCAATCAGGCTTTGATGGCGGGCAGTGTCGACGTCATTTCCCAGTCCGAGCCGCAAGCCTCCCAGGCGATCAGCCTCGGGTTTGGGCGCGAGCTTCTGAAGCCCTATGATACGCCGCTGGGGCCGCCGGTGCGCACCCTCGTGATGACCGAGGAGATGTACACCAAGAAAAAGGATGTGACCCGCCGCGTGCTGGAATGCTTTGTGGAAGCCACGGCAGCCTTCATGAAGAACCCAGCGCTAGCCGAAAAATATGTGCGCGAGAGTATGTTCAAAGGGCAACTCACCTCGCAGGACTTCCGCGACGCGATCGAAAATTCGCCCTATGCCTATGACCTCACCACCGAATCCGTCCAACTGGTGACAGATGCGATGCAGCGCCTGAACGTTGGGCGCATGAGCGAGCCGCCCGTCGCGACCGAGTGGGTAAAGCTCGACGCGCTCGCCGCCGCCAAGAAAAAGCTGGGCCTCAACTAACCCTTCGCTATGAAAGGGCCGGATCGGCAGTGCCACCGGCCCGCTTTCAGGAGCTTTCATCATGAAATTCAAAACGCTGCTGTCCAGCGTGCAGGGGGCTTTTGTGCCCGTGGCGCTGCTCTTGCTCTGGCACTTTGTCGCGACCAGCGGCTGGGTGAACCCGATCATTCTACCCGCCCCGCTCAAGGTTCTCCAAAAATGGATCGACTATGCCTTGCCGGGGGAAGCCTTGCTTGAGGGCCATTCCTATTTTCTGTGGGCAATTTCCGGCGAGCTTTGGTCGGATGCAGTGGCCAGCCTGTACCGGGTTTTCGCAGGCTTTGCCATCGGCACCGGGCTTGCGCTGCCGCTCGGATTGCTGATGGGGGCTGATGAGCGGGTTTATCGGCTATTCGATCCGCTGGTGCAGGTGCTGCGCCCGATCCCGCCGATTGCGTATATTCCGCTGGCGATTCTGTGGTTCGGGCTTGGCAATCCCCCCGCCGTGTTCCTGATTAGCATCGGGGCCTTCTTCCCCGTGCTGATGAACACGATTGCCGGGGTTCGCCATGTGGACGGGCTCTATATCCGTGCCGCGCGGAATTTGGGGGCCGGAAAACTCACGCTGTTCTGGCGCATCATGCTGCCCGCCGCCACGCCCTATATTCTCACCGGCATGCGCATCGGCGTCGGCACCGCCTTTATCGTCGTGATCGTGTCCGAGATGATCGCGGTGAACAGCGGCCTTGGGTATCGCATTCTCGAAGCCCGTGAGTTTCTGTGGTCCGACAAAATCATCGCCGGGATGATCAGCATTGGCCTTCTGGGCCTTGCCATCGATACCTCGATGAACCGGCTGAACCGCCATTTGCTGCGCTGGCATCGCGGCGTCAACGATTAATCCGGAGAACCCGCGATGACCGCTCCCCGTTTGGCGTCTGTCGAGACGCTGCATCCCAAAACCGCCGCCGTCACCGTGCGGCAGGTTCAGAAAATCTTCAAAACCGGCGCGCGTGAGGTGGTGGCGCTGAAGGATATCGATCTTACGATTAACGCAGGCGAGTTCGTCTGCCTGCTCGGCCCGTCGGGCTGCGGAAAATCGACCCTGCTCAACGCCATTGCCGGGTTCGCCTTGCCATCGGCGGGCACGATTGATGCTCTCGGTCAGACCGTGCGCGAACCGGGGCCGGATCGCGGCATGGTGTTCCAAGAATACGCCCTGTTCCCGTGGATGAGCGTTGCCCGCAATATTGCATTTGGGCTCGAAATCAAGGGCTGGCCCAAAGCGAAGATCAAAGAGCGCGTCGATAGCCTATTGGAGATGCTGCGCCTGACCGAGTTCCGCGAGCGCTACCCCAAGGATCTTTCCGGCGGCATGCGGCAGCGGGTGGCGATTGCGCGCGTGCTGGCGCTCGATCCACCGATTATGCTGATGGATGAACCCTTCGGCGCGCTCGACGCGCTCACCCGCCGCTCCTTGCAAGACGAATTGCTGCGCATCTGGCAGGCGACGGGCAAAACCATCGTTTTCGTTACCCATTCCATCGAGGAATCGATTTATCTGGCGGATCGGGTGGTGGTGATGACCTACCGGCCTGGCACGATCAAGGCCGATCTTACGTTGGACCTGCCGCGCCCGCGCGACACCAACGCGCCGGACTTCAATCGCTTAAAACGCCAGATCGCTGATATGGTGATGGAAGAGCAACGGCGTTTTTCGGTCGATGAAGAGCGCGGCCTGACCACTGACTAAAATACACGCAGGGAGAGACGCGCCAAACCCATGGCCCACCGCCGCCGCCTTGCCCCGACGCTGGGGGCCATTATCGGGCTGCTCCTCGCCGGGCTCGGCGGCGGGCTCGCGGGGCGTTTTGTCGAAGATCGGGTATTCCGTGATTTGGCGGAAGCGGGGCAGCATCGGCTCGATCTCTACGCCCTCAACCTACGCGCCGCGATCGCCCGCTATGATGCGCTGCCCTACGCGCTTACCCATGGCGGCGATATGCGGGCGCTGCTGGTCGCCCCTACGGCCCCGGCCATCGCGCAGGTCAATCAGGAGTTGGAGCGGTTGGCCGACGAAGTGAGCGTGGCCGCCCTCTATGTCATGGATTATACTGGCCTTACGCTGTCCGCGAGCAATTGGCAGACCCCGGGGAGTTTCGTCGGGCAAAGTTACGCCTTCCGGCCTTATTTCACCGATGCGATGCAGGCGGGGCGTGGGCGCTACTATGGTGTGGGCATCACCACTGGCCAGCCCGGCTATTTTCTGGCGGCGCGGGTGAACGATGCCAGCGGCGCGGCCTTGGGCGTGGTCGCGGCGAAAGTGGAGTTGGAGGATATCGCCCGCGACTGGCAAAAATCCGGCGATACGGTGCTGCTCACCGATGGGCACGGCGTGATTTTTCTCAGCAGCCGCGCGGACTGGACCTATCGGGCGCTAGCCCCGCTGAGCGCTGAAGCGCGCGCCGCCCTAAGCCGATCCCAGCAATATGCCAAACTCGATATCGGTGCTCCACCGCTGACTCAGGGCGGCACGTCAGACTTCGGACCGCTGCTACGCGATGCCGCGACCGGCCCGCTGCTGCTGCGCCAGTCAACCGCGCTGGCCGATCACGGGTGGACGCTGCATCTCGTGACCGATCTCAACGCGCCGCGCACCGCCGCCTGGACTGCCGGGCTGCTGGTGAGCGCGTCGATTATCATTCTCACGCTGCTGGCACTCTATGCCGATCAATCCACCGCCGCGCGCCGCGCGCTGGTTTTGGCGGAAACCAACCGGAGGCTTCAGCAGGAAATCGCCGAGCGCACGCGGACCGAGGCCGATTTGCGCGCAGCGCAGGACGATCTGGTTCAGGCCAGCAAGCTTGCCGCCTTAGGGCAGATGTCGGCCGCGCTGGCCCACGAGATCAATCAGCCGCTCGCCGCCCTGCAAACCTTCCTCGCCAGTTCCCGCCTGCTGCTGGCGCGCGGCGAGGCGGCGAAGGTTCAGGGCAATATCGACCGGATGGAGAAGCTGATCGCCCGCATTTCTGGGCTCACGCAGCATTTGAAGCGCTTTGCCCGCAAAAGCCCGCCCCAGCGCGCCCCTCTGCCGCTGCTGGGGGCCGTGCGCAACGCGGTGGCGCTGTTCGAAAACCGGTTGAGATTGGAGGGGATTGATCTCAGCATCGCGGTACCGGAGGGGTTGACCGTCCTCGGCGACGAAGTGCGGCTAGAGCAGGTGCTGGTCAATCTCATCGGTAATGCCTTGGACGCTATCGCCGGTGCGCCGCTGCGGCGCATCAGGATTACCGCAGGCGGCGACGGTCGAACCATTCACCTCAGCATTGGCGACAGTGGCCCAGGCTTTGCGCCGGAGGCGCTGCCCCGGCTGTTCACGCCGTTTTTCACCACCAAACCGCCCGGCCAGGGTTTAGGGTTGGGGCTGGTCGTCTCGAAAGGAATCGTCGAGGATATGGGCGGCACGCTAACCCTCGAAAACCGCCCCGATGCCGAAACGGGCGCGCGCTTTATTCTGAGCCTGCCGAGCGCCGAGGAGCCTTCCCATGGTTGAGCCGTCGCAACCCATTCTCGTGCTGGACGATGAAGCGGACGTGCGCGACGCTCTTGGCCAGTGGCTCGACGTTGCGGGCCTCGCGCCGGAGCTTCTGAGCGATGCGGGCGCAGCGCTCGCCCGGCTGACGCCCGATTTTCCCGGCATTCTAATTAGCGATGTTAAAATGCCGGGGATGGACGGGGTACACCTGCTCGACCGGGTGCTGACCCAAGACCCTGACCTTCCCGTGATTTTAATTTCCGGCCATGGTGATATTCCGATGGCCGTCGCAGCAATGCGACGCGGCGCCTATGATTTCATCGAAAAGCCCTTTGCGCCCGAACGGTTGCTGGAAACCGTGAAGCGCGCCTTGGAAAAACGCGCCCTCGTTCTTGAAAACCGCGCGTTGCGGCGCAGCGGCTCCGCCTCGGGGATGGAAGCGGTGCTGATCGGTCGCACGCCCGCGATGGTGCGGCTGCGCAGCCTGATCGGCGATTTAGCCGCCACCTCCGCCAGTGTTCTTATTCTGGGGGAAACCGGGGCGGGCAAAGAGTTGGTGGCGCGCTGCCTGCACGATTTCAGCCCCCGCGCCAAACGGCCCTTTGTAGCGCTCAACTGCGGGGCTATTCCCGAAACCATGGCGGAAAGCGAGCTTTTCGGCCATGAGGCGGGAGCCTTCACGGGGGCCACTAGCCGCCATATTGGCAAACTCGAATATGCCCAGGGCGGAACCCTGTTTCTCGACGAAATCGAAAGCATGAGCCCCGCACTCCAGGTCAAGCTCTTGCGCGCCCTGCAAGAGCGGGTGATCGAGCGTCTAGGCTCCCATAAACCCATCCCTATCGATCTGCGGATCATCGCCGCCACAAAGGACCGCCTGACCGCCGCGCCGAATTTTCGCAGCGATCTCTATTATCGCCTCGCCGTGGCGGAAGTCGAAATTCCGGCACTGCGCGCACGGGCGGACGATATTCTGCTGCTGTTCCAGCGCTTTGCCGATAGTGCCGCGCTCAGCTACCGGCGGAACCTGCCGCCCCTCTCGGCCGATATCGCGGCGCAGCTTCGCGGGCACGCCTGGCCGGGGAATGTGCGGGAATTGCGCAATGCCGCCGAGCGCTACGCCCTCGGTCTGCCGCCGCTTCTGCCCACGGAAGGGCCAGTGGGTGCCCAGGGCGAGGCGACTCTCGCAGCCCAAGTTGAGGCGTTCGAGCGTAATCTTCTGATAGAGGCCTTGCAGCGCCATCGCGGGGTAATCGCTGCCGTTATGCACGATCTCGGCCTGCCGCGTCGGACCTTGAACGAGAAAATGCAGCGCTATGGCCTAGAGCGAACAGCCTATACTGGGAATGATTCGACCTAAAGATCAACTCTATCAATTTAATTAAATTATTTTTATTCAACGAATTAACGCGTGTAACTAAAATTCCGATTAATTGAAAGCCGTCACCTCGCGCTATTATTTTATTTCAATTGAAATTATTTTTATCCCTCTTACGCCCGATGCGACATCGGGGTGCAAAATCACCATAAAACAAAATATTTCTGAAAAATATTACTTTACGACACCCAAAACAAAGCTGCCTAAAAAACGACCAGCTTGCATACAATCCTGCCACTCGGTTGGCAGTGCACCCCTCTTACTAGGCCCCATCCGATCAAAAATTGCGGCATTTCCGTGATTTTTATCTTTTTACCCCGCACCGCAAAAAGTTGGCGCACGAATTGCTAACTCCTGTCCAGCCAACGAAAACCACGAGGAGGCTGTGATGAAGTTTACGAGACGGGCGGTTCTGGGGCTTGCTACGGTTGCGGCGCTATCATCCTTTTCCAGCATTGGGGCCTATGCCCAATCGTCCGATACCATCAAAATCGGTATCCTCCACTCGCTCTCCGGCACGATGGCCATCAGCGAAACCACGCTGAAAGACGCCATGCTGATGCTCATTGACGAGCAGAACAAAAAGGGCGGCGTTCTGGGCAAGAAGCTCGAAGCCGTGGTTGTCGATCCCGCCTCCAACTGGCCGCTGTTCGCCGAAAAGGCGCGCGAGCTGATTACGCAGCAAAAGGTTTCGGCGGTCTTCGGCTGCTGGACCTCGGTGTCGCGTAAGTCGGTGCTGCCGGTGTTCAAGGAACTGAAAAATATTCTGTTCTACCCGGTTCAGTATGAAGGTGAAGAAAGCGAAAAGAACGTTTTCTACACGGGTGCCGCGCCGAACCAGCAGGCCATTCCCGCCGTCGATTATTTGATGAGCAAGGATGGCGGCGACGTGAAGCGTTGGGTGCTTGCGGGCACCGACTATGTGTATCCGCGCACAACCAACAAAATCTTGGAAGCCTATCTGCTGGCCAAGGGCGTCGCTAAAGACGATATCATGATCAACTACACGCCGTTCGGGCATTCCGATTGGCAGACGATCGTGGCCGATATCAAAAAATTCGGCACCGCCGGGAAGAAGACCGCCGTGGTCTCCACCATCAACGGCGATGCGAACGTCCCTTTCTATAAAGAACTCGCCAATGCGGGCGTAAAGGCAACCGATATTCCGGTCGTCGCCTTCTCGGTGGGTGAAGAAGAACTGGCCGGGGTCGATACCAAGAACCTCGTCGGCCATCTTGCTGCCTGGAACTATTTCCAGTCGGTCAAATCCCCGACCAATTCCGACTTCATCGCCAAGTGGCAGGCCTTCACCAAGAACCCCAAGCGCGTGACCAACGACCCGATGGAAGCCCATTACATCGGCTTTGCCATGTGGGTTAAGGCGGTCGAAAAGGCCAAATCCTTCGATCCGGAAGCCGTGATTGCGGCCCTGCCGGGCATCGAAGCGCCGAACCTGACCGGCGGCATCTCCAAGATGCTCCCGAACCATCACATCACGAAGCCCGTGATGATTGGCGAAATCCGCGCCGATGGTCAGTTCGACGTGGTTTGGCAAACGAAAGATCTCGTACCGGGCGACGCTTGGTCTGACTTCCTGGATGGCTCGAAAGATCTGGAAGCCGATTGGGTTGGCAAGAAGTGCGGTAACTTCAACACCAAAACCAATACCTGCGGCGGCTAAGCCTTCCGCCTTCGACTTTGGGGGGGAGCCGGGGTTTGCCGGCTCCCTTCCCATAGTCTCCCTTTTTTGCCCTCCCTTCTTTGCCCAAGTATTTTGGACACAGCATGACCAGATTTCTGCGGGCCCTGTTCCTGTTTGCCGGTCTTGCCCTCAGCCTTCCCGGCGTGGCGCAAGAAAGCGCATTCGAGACCGGCCTCGGCCGTTTGGCCCAAGATAGTTTTAGCGAAACCATTTCGGCGATTTCGGAAATCGCCACCTCCGGCGCGCCCAATGCGGCGCTGGTGATCGAAGCATTGGCCGATGGCCGTTTATTTTTTACGCCCGAAAAGCAAGTTCTGGTGAAGGATGCAGCGGGTAAATTAATCGATGCCCGCACGAGTGCCGCCCTGGCTGCGGCCCCAGTAAGCCTAAGCCCCGTGCGCCTCAATAACCGGGTACGTAATGTCATTCAGGGGGCTTTGGGCAACCTTGGCATTCTCAGCCCGGATGCGGTGAAACGCAAAGAGTCGGCGCTGGCGGTGCTGCGGTCCAAGGATATCTCGGCCCTGCCCACCTTGGAAGCCGCCATTGGCCGGGAAAAAGACCGCGCCATTCTGAAGATTATGGAAACCGCCCGCGCGGCGATTCTCGTGACCAAGGCCGACGCGAGCGAAAAAGATCGGCTGCTCGGTATCGCTCTGCTCCAGGAGGTCGGCACGCAAGAAGCGCTCGCCACCCTGCGCAGCCTGCCCGCCGAAGTTCCGGCTTCGGTAAAAGAGGCGGCCCGCGTCGCGGCAAAAACCATCGAAGACAAGCTCGCGCTGTGGGAAATCGCGCAAACGGCTTGGTACGGCCTGTCGCTCGGCTCGGTGCTGCTGCTCGCCGCCATCGGCCTTGCCATCACCTTCGGCGTGATGGGCGTTATCAATATGGCCCACGGCGAAATGGTGATGATCGGCGCGTATACTACCTTCGTCGTCCAGGAAGTGATCCGCGCACATTTTCCGGGCCTGTTCGATTACTCGCTGGTTTTCGCCCTGCCGCTGGCTTTCCTCGTCGCGGGCCTTGTCGGCCTTGTGATCGAGCGCAGCGTGATCCGCTTCCTCTACGGTCGCCCGCTCGAAACGCTGCTGGCGACCTGGGGAATTAGCCTGATCTTGCAGCAAGCCGTGCGCACTTACTTCGGGCCGACCAATCAGGCCGTGGGTGCGCCTGCCTTTATGTCCGGCCTCATTGAAATTGGTGGCCTGTCAATTACCCTTGGGCGGTTGTGGATTGTCGTTTTCTCCATTCTCGCCTTCTTGGCCCTACTCGGCGCGCTGCGCTATACGAGCTTTGGGTTGCAGATCCGCGCGGTGACGCAGAACCGGCGCATGGCCGCCGCCATGGGCATTCGCACCAATTATATCGACGCGCTGACCTTTGCCTTGGGCTCCGGCATCGCCGGGGTTGCGGGCGTTGCCCTGTCGCAGATCGATAACGTCTCCCCGAACCTTGGGCAGAGCTACATTATCGATAGCTTCATGGTCGTGGTCTTCGGCGGCGTCGGCAACCTTTGGGGAACGCTCGTATCGGCCCTCTCGCTTGGGATCGCCAATAAAATTCTGGAACCCTTCGCAGGCGCGGTCTTGGGTAAAATCCTTATCCTGGTCGGCCTCATTCTCTTCGTTCAGAAAAAACCGCGCGGGCTATTCCCGCAAAAAGGCCGGGGTGTCGAAGCATGAGGTCTGGCCTGTTTTCGTCGATTTCTGACCGCGCCAGTCAGGTTTTCCTCGGGATTCTGATTGCAGCATCTGTGCTCGTTCCCGCGTCCAACCTGCTGCTAGCGCCGGACTCGGCCCTGCATATCCCCACCCATCTCGTGTCGCTGTTCGGCAAATACCTCTGCTACGCCATGCTCGCCGTGGCGCTGGATTTAGTCTGGGGCTATTGCGGCATTCTCTCGCTCGGCCACGGCGCGTTTTTCGCCCTCGGCGGCTATGCGATGGGCATGTATCTGATGCGCCAGATCGGGCCGCGCGGCGTTTACGGCAATCCGATCCTGCCCGACTTCATGGTGTTCCTGAATTATAAGGAACTGCCCTGGTTCTGGTACGGGTTCGATATGTTCCCGGTTGCGCTGCTGATGGTGCTGATCGTCCCCAGCCTGCTCGCCTTCGTCTTCGGCTGGCTCGCCTTCCGCTCGCGCGTGACCGGGGTTTACCTTTCGATCATTACGCAAGCGATGACCTATGCGCTGCTGCTGGCCTTTTTCCGCAACGATATGGGCTTTGGCGGCAATAACGGCCTCACCGATTTCAAGGATCTGCTGGGCTTCAATTTGCAGGCCGATGGCACCCGCATGACGCTCTTCGCCCTTACCGCCCTGGGGCTTTGCCTGTGCTATTGGGTGAGCCGGATTCTCGTCACCTCCACCTTCGGTAAAGTGCTGATCGCCATTCGCGACGCTGAAAGCCGCACGCGGTTCATGGGCTACCGGGTAGAACATTATAAGCTGGTGGCCTTCA
>NZ_JBILQX010000303.1:0-2506 GCF_044372965.1 Elstera sp.
AATCAAGATCGGCCTGAATAGCGTCGGCGCGCAGGAAAATCGGTGAGCGTTCGCCCGCAGCTTCCCCCAAGCGAACCTCTTCGGCGCGAAAAGACGGGGTGGGCAGCAGGGTCAGGCGCACGTCGCCGTCAATCGCGACGCGCCGCCCGGTCACATCGCCGATCAGATCGGTGAGTTCGTCGCGATATTGGGTCCAGTCGATCCAGCGCGGCACCAGCAAAACCGCCCCGACCAGCGCAAGGCAGAGCCCCAGCAGAATGATCCAGCCAATCCCACGCTTGCTCACCTGCTGGCCCATGATGTTCCTAAAGCAAATCCCAATGAGGATGTTATAGCAGAAGGAAGCTAGGGGAGCGCTAGGGGAAGACTTAGACTTCCCCTAGTCTTACACCGATTTAAGCTTTCAGCAGCCGATTGACTGCCGAGGTAACGGCCTTCAGGGCAGCCGCGACGATGTTCCGATCCGCCCCGACGCCCCAGATGGTGCCGTCGGCCGTTTTCAGCTCGATATAGGCGACGGCCTGGGTGTTCTGCCCGCGCCCCGTGGCCTGTTCGCTATAGGAGAGCAGATCGATTTCGATGCCGAACAGGCTTTGCAAGGCGCTGCAATAGGCGTCGATCGGGCCCGTGCCGGTGCCTTTAATCGTGATTTCCGCGCCGTCCTTGCGGACCGTCGCCGTCAGGTGGCGGACTTCCGAAGCGTGGGCGTCCGGCACCGTTGTGTGCGAGAGGAATTCGACTGGGACGATGGCTTTCAGATATTCGCTATCGAACACATCCCAAATATTGCCCGCCGACAGTTCCTTGCCGGTGGCGTCGGTCACGCGCTGGACCACTTGCGAGAATTCGATTTGCAGGCGGCGCGGCAGCGTTACGCCATAATCAGCTTCCAGCAGATAGGCGATGCCGCCTTTGCCCGACTGGCTGTTGACGCGAATAATCCCTTCGTAGCTGCGGCCCACGTCCGACGGGTCGATGGGCAGGTAGGGCACTTCCCATTCGCCGGAATTGGAGCGTTTCAGCGCCTCTAAGCCCTTCTTGATCGCGTCCTGATGGCTACCGGAGAAGGCAGTGAACACCAGATCACCCGCATAGGGGTGGCGCGGATGCACGGGCAGTTGGTTGCAATATTCGGCAACGCGGACCAGCTCGTTAATATCCGACAAATCCAGCGCTGGATTAACGCCCTGGGTGAACATATTCAGCGCGAGCGTGACGACATCGACATTGCCGGTGCGCTCGCCATTGCCGAACAAAGTGCCTTCCACCCGGTCGGCCCCCGCCATAATCCCCAGTTCGGCGGCGGCAACGCCGGTGCCCCGGTCGTTATGGGGATGCAGGGAAATAATCGTCTCTTTGCGCCAGCGCGTGTGACGGCAGAAATACTCAATCTGGTCGGCGTAGATATTCGGCGAAGCCATTTCCACCGTGGCGGGCAGATTGATAATCGCCCGGTGCGTTGCGGTCGGCTGCCAAACGTCCAGCACGGCATCGCAGACTTCAACGGCATAATCAATTTCGGTGCCGGTGAAGCTCTCGGGCGAATATTGGAACACAACCTCGGTTTCGGGCACGCTCGAAACCAGATCTTTCACAATCTGGGTGCCTTCGGTGGCAATCGCTTTGATCCCGTCTTTCTCCAACCCGAAGACGACGCGCCGTTGCAGCGTTGAGGTGGAGTTGTAGAGATGGACGATGGCGCGGCGCGAGCCTTTAATCGCCTCGAACGTCCGCTCGATCAGCGGGCGGCGGGCTTGGGTGAGCACTTGGATCGTCACATCGTCGGGGATCAGGTTTTCGTCGATCAACTGGCGGCAGAAATCGAAATCGGTTTGGCTTGCGGCGGGGAAACCGATTTCGATTTCCTTGAAGCCCATCGCCACCAGGGCCTTGAACATGCGCAGTTTGCGTTCGGGGCCCATCGGCTCGATCAGCGCTTGATTGCCGTCGCGCAAATCGACCGAGCACCACATCGGCGGCTTGGTAATTTGCGCGTCGGGCCAAGTGCGATTCGGCAGGCTAATGGGCTGGAACGGGCGATATTTGGTCGCAGCGTCGATCTTCATCGGATTTTCCTAAGGTCTCTGAAATCGGCCTAAACGGCATGGGGAGGGTGCGCGCGGCCCGCCTACAGCTACCGGATGGCCGCCTTAGGGCCGGTAGCCGCCGATAAGTCGAAGCGCGAGAAGAAGGCCAGTCGTGTCCTGCGCCCCGGAACGGGTCGGCAGCAGGGACAGGGAGGGGGCCGTCTGAAAGCTCATGGGGGCGACGATAGGCGGGCAGGGGCGCGCGGGTCAACCGTCTTTCGACGGGGAGGCGGTCATACGTAAAGCGCGCGTGTTTCTAGCGCTGGAGGCCTAACCGTCGCCGCAGCACCGCAGGCCCAATCAGGCCAAAACCCACCACCAAGCCGCTGATAATCAGCCCGTGGCTGATGAGCACGATCACGCTAGTGTCGTAGCTATGGTAGAGGCTCATGGCGAAGGCGGCGAGCGAGGCCGAGGCG
>NZ_JBILQX010000120.1:0-10913 GCF_044372965.1 Elstera sp.
GAATAAAGCTGCATTTTTTATATTTCTTTAAGACTCCCGTATTATAAAAAGCATATCAATTACCGCTTCCAAGCGAGGCCGCCCCATGCTGAGCCCCCGAACGATCACCATCGTCAAGGCCACCGCGCCGGTTATGCAGATCCATGGACTGACCATTGTGCTGCGGATGTACGATCTCCTGCTGCGCGACCCGAACATTCGCGCGCTCTTCGACCCGACGCATCAGCGCAACGGCACCCAGCCGCGCGCGCTCGCCCAGGCCGTTGTCGCCTATGCCGAGAACATCGATAATCTCACAGCGCTCGGCCCGGCGGTCGACCGCATCGCCACCCGCCATGTAGCCCTTAACATCCAACCCCATCATTACGATGCTGTTGCAATCGCTCTGCTCCAGGCCGTTCGTGACGTATTGGGCGAGGCGGCGACGCCAGAAATTATCGCCGCCTGGACCGAGGCCATCGGTCTTTTAAAGACCATCCTCACGACGCGCGAAGCAGAGCTTTACAAAGCGCAGGAAGATGCTCCCGGCGGCTGGCGCGGCTACCGGACCTTCCAACTGGAGCTAACCGTTCCCGAAAGCAGCAGTATCAGCAGCTTCTTTCTCGCGCCGATCGATGGTCAACCTCTCCCGCCCTTCCGGCCCGGCCAATATCTAACCTTAAAACTCGATGTGCCCGGATATGGGCCACTGCTGCGCCATTACTCGCTGTCGTGCGGCGCAGTTCAATCGGACTATTATCGAATATCGGTGAAGCGGGAAGAAGCGCCCGCCGCCGGAACTGCCGCAGGCTTAGCCAGCAGCTACCTGCATCGCATCGCGACCCCCGGCATGCGGTTTGAGGTAGCACCGCCTGCGGGCACCTTCACCCTGCCCGACGGAAACAGCGCCCTTGTGCTCCTCGCAGGCGGTATCGGCATTACGCCGCTGCTGAGCATGCTGGAAACGATTGCCCGAACTCAACCGAACCGGCCCGTTCAGTTGGTCCATGCCGTGCGCAGCGCTGCCCATCATGCTTTCGGGGCGGAAGTGCGCGACCTTGTGGCAAAGCTCTCCCAGGGCCGCGCCCAAACCTTCTATGAGCAGCCGAGCCCGGAGGCAACCCTCGGCACCGATTACCACCATATCGGCCGCGTCGATCCAGCCTGGATTGTTCAGAACAGCCCCGCTTCAGACGCGCTCTATCGTGTTTGCGGGCCGCGCGACTTTATGCGGACAATCGTCCAAGGGCTGCGCGCCCAAGGTATCCCGCGCGACCGGATACAGTATGAATTTTTCGGCGCGACCGACGAGGACCTGCTAATAGCGCCCACCCTTGCCGCCTAACGCCACCGGCGGGGGATCGCTCCCCCGCCGCGCGCTTAACCAAAGCCTCGCTTAAACCGCGAGGCCCTTTTCCATCGGCAGAACGCGCACGCGCTTGCCAGTCGCCGCCGCAACGGCGTTCGCCACCGCCGGACCGATGACCGGAACGCCCGGCTCGCCGATCCCCGTGGGGGCCGCCGTTGACGCAATGATATGCACGTCAACTTGCGGCATTTCATCAATCCGCAGCGGCAGATAGCCATCGAAGTTTTGCACCGCCACGCGGCCCGCTTCCAGGGGGATTTCTTCGCGCAGGATCGCCCCAAGACCGAAGCCAACCCCGCCTTCGATCTGCGCGCGAATCTGATCCGGGTTCACCGCAACGCCGCAATCGACCACCGCAACCACGGTTTCAACCTTGAACCCCTGCTTTTGCAGCGTGATTTCCGCGACCATGCCAACCGTCGTCCCGAAGGATTCATGCAGGGCAATCCCCCGGAAGCGCCCGGCGGGCAGCGGCTTTTCCCACCCGGATTTAGCGACGAGTTCATTCAGTACGGCCAGTCGGCGCGGATCATTCTTCAGCAACTGCCGCCGCAGCGCGACCGGATCTTGCCCCGCCGTGCGGGCGATTTCGTCGATCATGGTTTCCATCGCGTAGGCCGTGTGGGTATGGCCCACCGACCGCCACCACAGCACCGGCACCGGCGATTGCGTATTGGTCACTTCAACGCGGAAGTTCGGCAGCGCGTAGGGCGACTGCCCGACGCCTTCGACCGAAGTGGCATCGACGCCGTTTTTCACCGCCATCGCTTCGAAGGGCGTACCGATCAGGATCGATTGCCCGACGATGTGATGGTGCCAGCCGGTAATTGCGCCCTTGGCGTCGAGACCGACTTTCACCTGATGCAGCATCAGCGGACGGTAGCGGCCCCCGGCCATATCGTTTTCGCGCGTCCATTGGATTTTCACCGGCGCGCGGAAGTTGATTGCTTTGGCGGTTTCCACCGCCTCGGCGATAACATCGCCATCGATCACCGCGCGCCGCCCAAAGCCGCCGCCGGTTTTCAGAACGTGCAGCCGCACCTTATCCGGCGTGGTTCCAGCGATCTTGGACGCAATGAATTGGTAGAGATCGGGCATTTGATGCCCGCCCCAGATTTCCAGCATCTCGCCGTCTTTCCGCACGACCGCATTCAACGGCTCTAACGCGGCATGGGCGAGGTAGGGGAACTCGTAGGTCGCTTCGAGAGTCTTGACCGCCCCGGCAAGCCCCGTTGTGGCCGAGCCGCGCTCTTCTACCAAGGTTCCGGGCTTCGCCGCCAAAGTGCGATACTCGGCCATGATCTGGGCCGAGCCGCGCTTTTCGGCCTTGCTCTCGTCCCAGGTTACGACCAGCGCCTCGCGGCCCTTCATCGCCGACCAAGTGTCCTTCGCCAGCACGACGACGCCGCGCGAGATGGTAACGACATCGGTCACACCCGGAACGGCCTTCGCCGCCGTCGCATCGACCGATTTCACGGTTGCGCCGAACAAGGGCGGATGCAGGATCATCCCGACCAACTGACCGGGAAGCTGCACATCAATCGTATAGTCTTGCTGGCCCTTGGCTTTAATTGCCGAATCATAGCGACGATGCGCGGCATTACCGATCAACGTCCAACGATCCGGGGATTTTAGCTCGACGCTAGCCGGCAGCGGCTCTTTTGCCGCCGCGTCGGCGAAGGCCCCGAGCGGGGCTCTCTTGCCGCTGGCATGGGAAAGCTGACCGTTTTCGACCTTAATCTCCGCCGCCGGAACGCCCCAGGCTTTCGCCGCCGCCGAGACCAGCAGCGTCCGCGCCACAGCTCCGGCTTGGCGATACCGGACCCAGGAGGAGGCGATCCCGCTGGAGCCACCCGTGCCCTGCGCGACGCCGCCCCAGGTAAGATTACCATAGGCTTTGACATCACCCCACGCGCCCTCGACCGTCACCAGCGACCAATCGGCCCCGAGCTCTTCGGCGACCAGCGTCGCAAGGCCGTTATAGATGCCCTGACCCATATCCATATGGGCGGAGAGCACCACCACTTTATTGTCGGGCGTCAGCCGAATATAGGTGGGAAAGGGATTGGACAGCGCGGCGGCGGCCTGCGCCTTCGCGCCTTCAAACGGAATGCCAACGCTCAAACCCGCTCCGGTCACGGCCGCGCCGATCAGGAACTGGCGGCGCGATGGGCGAAACCAGGCGCTTTCGATGGCGACCTGCGGCGTTTTCGGCCCAGTCAATCGATGAAAATACATGAAAGCCTCCTTAGGCCAGCGCTTTGGCGGCGTCGTGAATCCCAGCGCGGATGCGTTGATAGGTGGCGCAGCGGCAGAGATTCCCCGCCATCGCCGCGTCAATATCCGCATCACTCGGCTTTTTAGTCTCGGTGAGGAGGGCGACAGCGGCCATCACCTGGCCCGACTGGCAGTAACCGCATTGCGGCACGTCCAGCTTCGCCCAAGCGGCTTGCACCGCCGCCGTAACGGGACCAGCGAGCCCCTCGATCGTAGTGATCTTCAGGCCTTCCGCCGCCGACAGCGGGGTTTGGCAGGCGCGCACGGGCTGCCCGTCGATATGGACCGTACAGGCCCCGCATTGGGCGACGCCGCAGCCGAATTTCGTGCCGGTCATCGAAAGATGATCGCGCAGCACCCACAACAGCGGCATATCGGGATCGGCATCGACCGAATGGGTCTTGCCGTTAATCGTTAATTGCATGGAAGCCTCCAAGCTCGAACCCAGATGGTATGAAAAAGCGAGCGCGGTTAAGGAGTTTTCCCGTCCGCACCAAACTGTTTGAGATAGGCAATGAGATCGCTAATTTTCTGCGCGTCGCGCAGCCCGGCAAAAGCCATGGTGGTGCCGGGAATAGTCTCGCGCGGATTCTGGATATAGGTGCGGAACACCTCTTCCGTCCAGGTCTGCCCCCAGGTTTTATTCGCCGCCGAATAGCGCGCGCCTTCGACCGAGCCAGATTTACGCCCAAACAGACCGTTTAAATTCGGCCCGGTCAGGTTTTTAGCACCGGGGCCAACCTGATGGCAGGCTTTACACTGAACAAAGATTTTCTCACCGGCAGCCGGGTCTTGGGCATAGGCGGCCTGCGCCAAGAGCCCAAAAACAGCCACCAACGCTAGGGTGCGTGGTTTCATCCTGCTTTCCTTCGTCTTCGATAGGAATGTTGAGTCAGTAAGCGGTTAAAAACGGCTTTTTGGACTGATTAACAGAGTAATTTTATAGAATATAGCACGGTTAACTGCGTTCACCCAGCATAACGCAGCGGGGTGGCCCGAGGCAAGGTCTATCCAAAAAAATAGGCCCAGGCTCCCGAGGGGGGCCTGGGCCTAATGCAACGCGATTCTAAAAAGCTTACGTATTCATCGCTTCGAAGAAGTCGGTGTTGCTCTTCGACTGCTTCAGCTTCTCGGTCAGGAACTCCATCCCGTCCATCGTGCCCATTTGCATGAGAACGCGGCGCAGCACCCACATTTTATTGAGCGTGCCTTTTTCGACCAGCATTTCTTCCTTACGGGTGCCCGACTTAGTCACGTCGATGGCCGGGAAGGTGCGCTTGTCGGAGAGTTTGCGTTCCAAGATGATTTCGGAGTTACCCGTGCCCTTGAACTCTTCGAAGATCACTTCGTCCATGCGGCTGCCGGTATCGATCAGCGCCGTGCCGATGATGGTCAGCGAGCCGCCTTCTTCGATATTGCGCGCCGCGCCAAAGAAGCGCTTCGGGCGTTGCAGGGCGTTGGCGTCCACACCGCCGGTCAGTACCTTCCCGGAGGAGGGCACAACCGTATTGTAGGCGCGGGCGAGGCGGGTGATCGAATCGAGCAAAATCACCACGTCGCGCTTATGCTCAACGAGGCGTTTCGCCTTCTCTAGCACCATTTCCGTCACTTGCACGTGGCGGGTGGCGGGCTCGTCGAAGGTGGAGCTAATCACTTCGCCCTTCACCGAGCGGGCCATATCGGTCACTTCTTCCGGGCGCTCGTCGATCAGCAGAACGATGAGGTAGACTTCCGGGTGATTCTTGGCAATCGCATGGGCGATGTTTTGCAGCATCACGGTTTTACCCGTGCGCGGCGGGGCGACGATCAACGCGCGCTGGCCTTTGCCGAGCGGGGCGACCAGATCGATGACGCGGGTAGTCAGATCCTTGCGGGTCGGATCTTCAATTTCGAGCTTCAAGCGCTCATCGGGATAGAGCGGCGTGAGATTGTCGAAATTGATGCGATGGCGGACTTTTTCCGGCGCATCGAAGTTGATCGTATTGACCTTGAGGAGCGAAAAGTAACGCTCGCCATGCTGGGGCGCGCGAATCTGGCCTTCCGCTGTATCGCCGGTGCGCAGGCCGAAGCGGCGCACTTGGGTTGGGCTGACGTAGATATCGTCCGGCCCTGGCAGATAATTGGCTTCCGGCGAGCGCAGAAAGCCGAAGCCATCCGGCATCACTTCCAGCACGCCGCTGCCAAAAATCGCAACGTCATTATCGGCGAGTTGTTTGAGGATGGCGAACATAATGTCCTGCTTGCGCAGGGTGCTCGCGTTTTCGATTTGTAATTCTTCGGCGTAGGCCAGCAGTTCCGCCGGCGTCTTGCGCTTTAATTCTTCGAGATGCATCTGAAATCCATTGTCGGCCTGGGGCGGACGCGCGGGCGGCGTGAAGCCGAACCGAAAATCCCTAAAACCCTGTCAGCGCGGAACCATCGAAAGACGCCCAGAGGACCCGGCGTCCGATAACACGCTATCGCAATAGCGGTTAGGTTTTCGATACCCTAAGCCTGCCTACCTGTCAAACTAGAACGGGCGGACGACAACCATAATCACGATCAGAATCATTAGAACTGTGGGGATTTCGTTCATCTGGCGGTAGAAACGCGGGCTACGGGTATTGCGGTCGGCGGCGAAATCCTTGCGCCAGCGCGACAAAAACCCATGAAATGCGCCCATCAGCAGCACAAGAGTCAGCTTTGCGTGCAACCAGCCCTGCGACCAATCGATAATGCCGGGGGTGAGCAGCAACAGCGTGCCAAACACAAAGGTCGCAATCATTGCCGGATTAATGATGAAGCGTAGCAGCTTATATTCCATCACCTTGAAGGTTTCGGACTGAACCGAACCCTTGGGCGCGTCGCAATGATACACATAAAGGCGCGGCAGATAGAACATCCCCGCCATCCAGGAAATAACGCTGATGATGTGCAGCGATTTTATCCAGGGATAGAGGCTGGTTAGTGCATCGAGCATATCTCTATCTTCCTAAGCGCTAAGCTTGGCCGGGCATTGACTGAATTGGGCCGGACACAAGCGCCCGCCGCCTTCGCAACTGAGGCCCCCGCGCCGATCCTGCGCCGCAATCGCCCGTGCCAGCCCGTCGATGAACTTGGGGTGCGTCGAAACCGTTGGCACGCGGAAATAGGCGGGAACGCCCTCTTCCTCGGCAAGGTGACGATATTCGATATCGAGTTCAACCAACGTTTCCGAGTGATCCGACACGAAAGCAATCGGGCAGACGATCAGGGGCACCTTGTCCGCCCCGGCGCGCTTAATTTCGGTATCCGTCGCCGGGCCAATCCATTCGAGCGGCCCAACGCGGCTTTGATAACTCACCAGCCAATCAAGCTGCGGAATAGCCAGCGCTTCGGCCACGGCGGCAGCGGTTTTCTCGACCTGATACTGATAGGGATCGCCCGATTTGATCACTTTTTTGGGCAAGCCATGGGCGGAAAACAGCACGCGCGGCGTGCCGAATTCGAGCGCTTTGGCGTGGGTTTCGGCCAGAAGCTCGGTCGTTGCGGCAATCAGACCCGCTTCTTCCGGCCAGCAACACAGGGTTGTGGTGGGAAGTTTCAAGCCAATCGCATCGGCAGCCTTCTGCCATTCCTTCAGCGAAGAGCCGCTGGTGGTCTTGGAGAATTGCGGATAGAGCGGCACGAGTACGAGGCGGTCGGGCTTCCACGCCGCAATCTCCCGCGCCACCTGATCGGCGCGGGGATGCCAGTAGCGCATCGCGATGAAACAGCGCGTTTCTTCATCGGGCTGCCCCAAGGCCGCTTCAAGCGCGCGGGCTTGGGCCTCGGTATTCGGTAGCAAGGGCGAGCCGCCACCCAAATGCTGATAAATTTCCTGGGCAATCGGAGCTCGGCGCTTGGAAATCAGCCGCGCGATCAGATATCGGATCGGCCCTGGTGCGCCGATGATCGCCGGGTCGTTGAACAGATTGAACAGGAAAGGCTCAACCGCTTCCGGCCGATCAGGGCCGCCGAGATTGAACAGAAGGATGGCGCGCTTACTCATGGCAGCGACTATAGGGTTCCCTTCAGCAAAATCTACAGTGGCGTTGATTACAGTTTGCGCAAAAAGTCACACAGGGCCGCCACATGCTCCGGCGGCGTCTGCGGGACGATCCCATGGCCGAGGTTGAAAATGAACGGTCCCTGCCCGAGATGGCCGCAAATCTGCTCCGCAGCCTCCAGCATGGCCTGTCCGCCTGCTACGAGCGTGAGGGGGTCGAGATTACCTTGAACACACGCCAGCGGCTGCAAAACCTCGGCAGCCCAATGGGGGGGAACTTGCGTGTCGATTCCAATCCCATCGGGGCGCACGATTTCGGTGAAACGTTTGTAAAGAATCCCGCTGCCCTTCGGGAAAGCGATAATCGGCGTCGCGGGGTGACGCGCGCGTAAAGCCGCGACAATTTGGCGGTTGGGTTCGATCACCCAGCGTTCGTAATCCAGCGGGGCCAGCGCCCCCGCCCAAGAATCGAAGAGTTGCACGGCATCGGCACCGGCTTCGATCTGCGCCGAGAGATACTCAATTGTTGCGGTCGTGATCCCTTCGATGAGCCAACGGAAGCGGTCGGGGTCACGGTAGAAGAAGGCTTTCGTCCGGGCAAAATCGCGGCTTGATCCGCCTTCGACCATGTAGGTGGCGACCGTCCAGGGGCTTCCGGCAAAACCAAGCAAGGTGGTTTCGTCGGGCAGACCGGCCTTCACCTTGCGGACTGTTTCGATCACTGGCGCATAGAGTGTCGCGGCTCCTGCGAAATCCAGGGTCTCAGGAAGATCGCCCAGAACCGGCCCTTCCCCTTCGGCAAAGCGCAGGCTCTGCCCTAATGCCATCGGGATGATCAGAATATCTGAGAAGAGGATTGCCCCGCTCATGCCGAACCGCCGGATGGGTTGCAGCGTCACTTTCGCTGCCCGGTCCGGATTAAAGCATAGGTCAAGGAAACCGCCCGCCTCTTGGCGCAAGGCGCGATATTCCGGCAGGTAGCGCCCGGCTTGGCGCATGAACCAGAAGGGCGGACGGGCGGAGGGGTGCCCGCGAAGGGCGTCGAGCAGATGTTTGGTCATGCCCTCTCTCTAATTTGATTCTCTGATTATGAAAAGAATGGTGGTTGTTGTGGTGGGGTGTAAACCTGGGGATTAAGGTTCTTCCAAATCTTATCCACCGATTTTTTAAGTGCGATTTCAGCTTGTGGACAAGAATGTGGAAACCCGCCTTAAAACCGAGTCTATGTCTTTGTAATACAATAGATTTCGATTCGTTAAAGCCCTCGGGATAAACCGCGAAAAACCCCTCCAAAAACCGGTTATCCCCACTGGCAGAAGTCGCCTGGCGGGCTTTTCCACCGGGGCATCGTCCCTGTACCGATTCCGGCAGTGTGGGGGGCGAATCGGCGAACGGGGGAAAAGCGCCGACTTATCCCCGGACTGGGTGATTCTATCCCCAGGCTCCCGCCCCCCTCGTTAGCCCTCGGCGCGCACGTCGGAGGGGGCGCAACCGAATACTCGGTGGCATTCGCGGTTAAAGTTGGATTTGCTGCGAAAGCCGCATTGGGTCATCACCTCGGCAATCGCAAGGTCGCTGCTGCGCAGCAGATCGGCGGCGACGATGAGGCGGGCGCGGTTCACATAGTGCGACACATTCATGCCATGCTGCCGGTTCACCGCCTCGGAAACCCGCCGCGCTGGGACGTGAAGCCGTTTGGCGAGACGCGCCAGGGTTAGATCGGGGTCGCCGTACAGGGCTGGATCGGCCAAAAGCCGGTCGAGTTCGGCTAGAAGTTGCGCGGAATCGGCAGCAGTCTCGGGCGGGGTTGTCGGCGCGGGCGGGGTGATGGGTGCGGGGCGGCGCAGCAGCATCCACCCGAGGGCCGCAATTAGCAGCAGATTCCCCACCGAAATCAGGGCCGGGACGTGGCGGCCCTCGGCCCAGAGAAAGTCGAGCGCGATCACACTGTCCAGCGTCCCCTCGCCCAGGAAGAGGAGGAGCATGAGGCGCAGGGCCAACCGAATCGGCTCGGCGGCGGAAAAGCCGAGGCCGGGCCAACCGTCCGGGCCACGGCGGTAAAGCCGTCCCAGCGCCGCACCATAGCCGCCAAGACTAGCGAGCATCATCAGATCGACCCACCGAATCCCCTGGGGCATGCTCAAGCAAAAGGCCTGCAGCAGAAGAACCAGTCCGCCATGCCGCACCAGCCCCGGCCCCACGGCAAAGCCGGGGTCGGTCACGCGGCGAAACCCGAGATAGGCGAGCGGCCCCAAGGTCAGTGGCAGCAATCGCTGGATGGGGATTACCTCCTCAAGCCCGTAGCCGAAGCGCAACCCGACCAGAACCGCCCGCACCATGCACAGCGCCGCCAGCGCGATAAACAGCCGTTGGGCAACGCGCTCCAGCCCTTCGGCACGGGCGAGGCGCGCGGCGAGCAAGGCCATAAGGGCAACGCTTACGAAGGGCAACGGCAGACGAAACAGGTCCATTTATAGGGTCCAACGGGGTCTAAAACGCGCGGTTCGGTTCTCGATCACGATTGAGAACCGGGGGCCGATTGCGGCCCTTCGCTTCTGTTTCTACACCTGCCGGATCACCCTATACGAGAGGAGAAACAGGATGCGTTTTGCGCTTTTCCCCCTTTGCCTTGCCTTAATTGCCGGCCCCGCCCTTGCGGGCGTCGGCGTAATCGACACCCGGCTTACCGACCGCGCCGACCGGCCCCTGACACTGCGCCTCTGGTATCCCACCGACAGCGGGACCGGTTCCGAGAAGATCGGCGAGAACCGCATTTTCTATGGGTTCGAGGCGGTGCGAAACGCGCCCGCCCGTGCCGTGCCCGCGCCTTTGATTATCCTGTCCCACGGGTCGGGCGGCAATCTCACCAATCAAGGCTGGTTGGCCTCGGCGCTCGCGGCAGAGGGGATGATCGTCGCGACGCTAAATCATCCGGGAACCACCAGCGGCGACAACCGCCCGCCCGGTGCTTCCAAGCTTTGGGAACGCCCCGAGGACATCCGGCGGATCATCGATGCGGCGCTAGAGCCGGCGAGCCCGATTCTGCCGAAAGGTGCAGCGGTCGATCCAACCCGGATCGGCGTTATAGGCCACTCCTTGGGGGCGTTTACCGCGCTTTGGATTGCGGGCGGGCGCTTCGATCCGGCCCGACTTGCCGCCCATTGCCGCGACAAGCCCCATTTCGCCGCCTGCACGGTCGCAAAAGCCTATCAACTGCCCGACACGCCGGAGGCCCAAGCGCTTCTTTCTGCCGATTACCGCGATCCGCGCGTGGGGGCGGTG
>NZ_JBILQX010000121.1:0-10750 GCF_044372965.1 Elstera sp.
GAAATCGCCCGCGTCGAACGAGACTGCTCCGACGCATGCCCCCCGCTCCGAAGATGGGTTCGACCTTGCCGCCTGGGACTCAGCCGACCCGGTAACAACCGCTGCGCTCCCCCCGGAAACCGCAGCGCCCGAAGCACTTGATGCGTCGCTGGATTTCGGTGCCGAGGATGATTCTTTCTCAAGCGAATTGCCGGAAATTGACGCCGAAGTGTCCGATGCGCCGATGAAGGCTGCAAGTTCCGATCCTTTCGCCGATTTGGGCGCTCCAGAATCGGCCCCCGTCTCGCGCGAAACGGCGACTGACGATAGTCTTTCGGTCTCCTTCGGCGATGAAGCCTTTGACAGTGTCGCAGGCGATGATCCGTTCACGGACAACGCGGCTGCGGGCGATGCCGAGGCACCGATGAGCGCTACGTTGTTCGATGAGGCGGAAGAAAACGCGCTGACTTTCGATGGGGACGCGGAAGAAGCGTTGGACGACGAAGTCCAACAGGAGCCCAAGGCCCCGGTTGGTCCGCGCAAATATTTGTTCGATCGCTCCTTCGATTACGTCCCGCCCCCACCGCCCCCGCCGCCCGAACCCGAGCCCGAGCCCGAGCCGGAACCCGAGGTGGACGCGGAATACGAGCTGGAACCCGAACCGGAACCCGAGCCGGAGCCAGAACCCCCGCCCCCGCCCCCACCGACGTTTAGCGAAGAGGAACTGGCCGCCGCCCGGACCTCGTCCTACGCCGACGGTGAAACGGCGGGCCTGCAAACGGCGATGGCAACGATCGAAGCCCGCACGGCCCGCGCGCTCGAAAGCATGACGCAGCAGGTGCCAAACGTTCTTGCGGATCGTCAGCAGGTTGTGAGCGCAGTCGCTCACGAAGCAGCGCGCCTTGCCCATGCGCTCGTTGCGCGAATGATGCCTGAGCTTGCCCGAACCTATGGTATTGGTGAGATTCAGGCTGTTATCCGCGACAGCCTCGGCATGGCCATCGATCAGCCGCGTCTGAGCATTCGGGTTCATGGGGATCTGGTCGAACGGCTCCGCGCCACGGTCGATGGTTTGGCGCTGAACAGCGGGTTTACCGGCCAGGTTTCGCTTTTGGCCGATCCTACCCTTGGCCCCAGCGATGTACGCGTCGAGTGGGGCGACGGCGGGGCTGAACGCCTCGTGGTGCGGGCTTGGGATGATGTCACCGAGATTGTGCGCCGCTCGGTCGCCGATCTGAAGGATCGTACGGGTGCCGGTCTCGCGGAAGAAAGCGTGACGGTAAACGGGTTCGAAAACGCTTCGCTCTGACCCCTATCGGGCCACGGGAAGCAAAGTTTACAAAGCCAAGGAGACGGGAAATGGCTGAAAAAAAGATGATGGATCTCTCGGAGCTTGAAGAAGCTCTCGAAGAGTCGCAAACCGAAGGTGGCCGTGGTGGCGCCCGTGAACTGGGTGCGGTCTACGACATCCCGGTGCAGATTTCGGCCGTTCTAGGCCGGGCGACGATGCAGGTCAGTCAATTGCTGAAGCTGGGCCGTGGCGCGGTGGTGGAACTGGATCGCAAAGTCGGCGAAGCCATCGATATTTACGTGAACAACCGTCTGGTTGCCCGCGGCGAAGTCGTGATTGTCGATGAACGCCTGGGTGTGACCATGACGGAAATAATTAAGTCCGATCGCTCCAACTAAGCCTAAACCGGCAACGGTGGGCAGGATAAGCGTAGGATGAACGGTGTGACACCGTTGGGCGAAACATCGGGAGCAAGCAGATGCGACTGTTGATCGTCGGGCATTTGGATGGGCACCTCAGCACCGCCGGCAAGATTGCCATGGGGCGGGGGGCAAAAGTTAGCCATGTCGCTGACATCGAAGGCGCTTTGACCGCTTTGCGGTCGGGGCAAGGTGCCGACCTGCTGATGATCGACGTAAAACTCGATATCGCCCGCCTGATCGATGCGTTGCGCAGCGAGCGGATCATTGTGCCCGTCGTCGCCTGCGGCCTTGGAACCGATGCAGGTGCCGCCGTCCGGGCGATTAAAGCCGGGGCGAAGGAATATCTGCCGCTGCCGCCAAACCCGGATTTGATCGCCGCGGTACTCGAAGCGGTGCTCGAAGAGGCCAATGTGGTCGTGCATGCGGACCCGTCGATGGTTCGCGTGTTGCGCCTCGCGGACCAAATCGCCCCCTCCGACGCCTCGGTGCTGATCACCGGCGAAAGCGGTACGGGGAAAGAGGTTATGGCGCGCTATCTGCACCGGCGCTCCCGTCGCGCCGCGCAGAAGTTTATTTCGGTCAACTGCGCCGCCATTCCTGAAACCTTGCTCGAATCCGAACTGTTCGGGTACGAGAAGGGCGCTTTTACCGGCGCTGTAGCCCGCCGGTTGGGCAAGTTCGAAGAAGCAAATGGCGGAACGCTCCTGCTGGACGAAATCAGCGAAATGGACCCGCGCCTGCAAGCAAAATTGCTGCGCGCGATCCAAGAACGCGAAATCGACCGGCTCGGCGGCACCAGCCCAATCAAGGTTGATATCCGCCTGATCGCGACCTCCAACCGCGACCTTGAATCGGAAGTCCGCAAGGGCACGTTCCGCGAAGATCTGTATTACCGCCTAAACGTCGTCAATCTCGCCATGCCGTCCTTGCGCGAGCGCCCCGGCGATATCGCCATGCTGGCCAAGCATTTCGTGAAGAAATATTCCGATTTGAATGGCCTTGCGGATCGACCGTTAACGGCCTCGGCGGTAGAAAAGCTCAAACGCCACCCGTGGCGCGGCAATGTGCGCGAGCTTGAAAATACGCTGCACCGCGCCGTTCTTATGTCGGTCGGCTCAATGATCTCCGACGACGCGATTGTGCTGAATAGCGCGGGTGGCCTTGGCGCATCGTCGATGCCTGATGTGGCAACGCCCGAAGTCAGTCGCGCGGAACTCGCCCGGTCGGCGGCGGTCAGCCGCAGCTTAGGCGCGCGCGGCACGGGTGAGGAGCGCCCAACAACGGCGCTTGTGGGCCAAACGGTGGAAGCCGTTGAGCGCGATCTTATTCTGGATACGCTGCAGCATTGCATTGGCAATCGCACGCACGCGGCCAGTATTCTCGGAATTTCCATCCGCACCCTGCGCAATAAGTTGCGCCAGTATGCGGATGAGGGCATCGCCGTTCCGCCACCCGGCGACGGCGACCGCGCCCATCTATAGTTTAAGTTCGGAGGGTAACTCGTGGCTATCGTCCCCGCCAATGCTCAGGCGCGCGCTAAAGATGCGCTGAAACTAGGCCAGGGGCTGCTTGTACGCGGCGAGATGTGGCTTGCGCTCGGCGTCATCGCCATTTTGGTGATGCTGATTCTGCCGATGCCGACTTGGCTGCTCGATTTTATGCTCGGCATATCAATTGCCTCGTCCGTGCTGATTCTGATGGTAACGCTGTTCATTCAGCGCCCGACCGATTTAAGTTCGTTCCCAACCATTCTGCTGATGACGACGCTGTTGCGCCTCGCGCTCAATATGGCCTCGACCCGGCTTATTCTCAGTAATGGTCATCAAGGCACCGCCGCCGCCGGTCACGTCATCGAGACCTTCGGTAATTTGCTGATGTCGGGGAACTTCATCATCGGGGTGATCGTCTTCATCATCCTGCTGATCGTAAACTTCGTCGTTATCACCAAGGGGTCGGGCCGTATTGCCGAAGTCGCGGCGCGCTTTACCTTGGATGCCATGCCCGGCAAGCAAATGGCGATCGATGCCGATCTCTCGTCGGGCCTCATCAACGAAGCCGAAGCCAAAGCGCGCCGGAAGCAGTTGGAAGATGAATCCACCTTCTACGGAGCGATGGATGGGGCGGCGAAATTCGTGCGCGGCGATGCGGTTGCGGGCCTGCTGATTACGATGATTAACATCATCGGCGGTCTGCTTATCGGCACGCTTCAGCATAACCTCTCCTTCCTGCAAGCGGCCAACAACTACACGCTTCTGACGGTCGGCGACGGTCTCGTTAGCCAAATTCCGGCCCTGATCGTTTCGGTTGCCGCAGGTTTGCTCGTCACGAAGGGCAACGCGCAAGGCACGACCGATAAAGCGCTCGTCGCCCAGCTCGGCGGCTTCCCCGCCGCGATGGGGATGGCAGCGGTTCTGGTTGCCGTTCTGTCGTTTCTGCCGGGGATGCCGACCGTCGGCTTCCTTATGATCTCGGCAGGAATGGGGGCTGCGGCCTTTTACGCCAGCCGCGGCCAACAAACGGCGATTGTTGAAGCGGCCGAAGCTGCAGCGTCGGGGCTTCCGCCGGGGGTTGCTCCCGGAACGCCGGGGTCGGCTGCCCCCGTGACCGATGAGCCGATCTCGACAGCCCTGCAAATCGATCAAATTCGCCTGGAACTGGGGTATGGTCTGCTGGCGTTGATCAATTCCCCCAAGGGCGCGCGCCTAACCGATCAAATCAAGGCGCTGCGCCGTCAGGTCGCGTCGGAAATGGGCTACATCATGCCTGCCGTGCGCATTCAGGATAATCTTCAGCTTCCGGCGAACACCTATGTGGTCCGGATCAAGGAAATGGAAGCCGGGCGCGGCGAATTGCGCCCGAACATGCTGCTCGTCATGGACCCGCGCGGCGAGCCGATTTCGCTGGCGGGGGAAGCCACCACCGAACCCACCTTCGGCCTGCCCGCCATGTGGATTGCTGAATCCAACCGGGAAGAAGCTCTGTTCCGCGGTTATACCGTCGTCGATCCGCCCACCGTCATCACCACCCATCTGACGGAAGTGGTGAAGGACAATATGCCGGATCTTCTGTCCTACGCCGAAACCCAGAAGCTGTTGAACGAGATCGACAAGGAAAGCCAGAAGCTGGTTGCCGATGTCATTCCCGGTCAGGTTACGGTCAATGGCTTGCAGCGGATCTTGCAAAATTTGCTGGCGGAGCGCGTCTCGATCCGCGACCTGTCGACGATTCTGGAGGCCGTAGCCGAAGCTTCAGCTTTTACCCGCAATGTCAGTATGATGACCGAACATGTGCGCACCCGCCTCGCCCGCCAAATCTCCGAAGCCCATTCGGTCGGCGGCGTGCTGCCGCTGGTGACCCTATCACCGGAGTGGGAACAAGCATTTGCCGAAGCCCTCGTTGGGCAGGGTGAAGAGAAGCAGCTTTCCATGCAGCCGTCACAACTACAGCGCTTCATTTCGTCGGTCCGCCAAACTTTTGATCGGTTCGCCGTGATGGGGGAAAGCCCGGTGTTGTTGGTTAGCCCCGCCATTCGGCCCTATGTACGCTCGATTATCGAACGCTTCCGCCCGGCAACCACAATCCTGAGCCAATCGGAGATTCATCCTAAAGCGAAGATCCGCACGCTCGGACAGATTTAGGATCGCCCCATGCGGATGAAGATGTTCTATGCGGAATCGATGCCGGAAGCGATCCGGCGGGTCCGCGAGGAACTCGGCGATAACGCGATTATTCTCTCGTCCCAGCGTAGCGAATCGGGGCGCGGCCTGCGGGTAACGGCAGCGATTGATGATGATCCGATGGCGGCAACCCTGCCGCCGATGGATCAGCCGCTGGATGCCCTCGAAACCATTGCCATTGCGCTCGATAAGCATGGGGTTCCGCCGGATTTGTCGGAACGGCTGGTGCGGGCGGCCGCCCCCCTCGCAGAAAAATTGATCCGCGCGGCCTCGGCCCTCGCCGTTGATGCGCCGATTATGACGCTCGCCGCCGCCCTCGATAGCGCCTTCCAGTTCGCCCCCCTGCCCGAACGCCACCCCGGAAAGCCACTGGCCCTGATCGGCCCCCCCGGCTCCGGCAAGACCGTTACTGTCGCAAAACTCGCCGCGCGCGCGGTGCTATCCAGCCGTCCGGTACATGTGATTACCACGGATACGATGCGCGCGGGCGGGGTCGATCAACTGGCGGCGTTCACGCGCATTCTGTCGCTCGATCTGCAAACCGCGCTCGATGCCGAAACCCTCGCCGACGCCCTGGAAGCCAGCCGTATTGCCGGGCCGGAAACCCTCACCCTCATCGATACCGGGGCGGTGAACCCCTATGATGAAGAGGAGATGGACGAACTCGAGCGCCTGCTTGCTGCGGGCAATATGGATGCCGTGCTCGTGCTCCCCGCGGGCTATGATCCGGAGGAAGCCGCGACGATTGCCAAGGCCTTTGGGCGGTTGGGGGCCACGCGCCTTCTGGCAACTCGGCTGGATGCGGCGCGGCGGCTCGGCTCGATCCTGGTGGCCGCCGACGTGGCAAACCTCAGTTTCTGCGATGTTTCGGTCACGTCGCACGTGGCCGATGGGCTGCTACCGGTCAATCCGGTCTCGCTGGCAAAGTTACTGATTCCCGACGCGCCTTTGCACGATTTTGACGATTATGCCGCCCCCGGCGAGGCCAGCCCGCGCCTTGACGATTCTCCCCGTCCCTCCTTCGGGGTGCCCCCGGCGTGACCCAAGCCCAACCAACCCAACCGCCGCGCAAAGCCGCGAACCTCATCGCGATTGCCTCGGGCAAGGGCGGCGTCGGGAAAACGTTTTTCTCGATCTCGCTCGCCACCGCCCTCGCCCGCGCGGGGCGCAAAGTGCTGTTGTTCGATGGCGATTTGGGCCTTGCCAATGTCGATGTACAGCTTGGGATTATGCCGCCGCGCGACCTTTCGTGGGTGATTGCGGGCAAGGCGTTACTGCATCAGGTGAGCGTTCCCTATGCACCGGGCGGCTTCGATGTGATTGCCGGACGGTCCGGTGCCGGGGGGCTTGCCGCCTTGCCGCCAACGCGCCTGTCGATCCTTGCGGGCGATCTTGCCCATCTCGCCAAGAATTACGATTATGCCATTCTAGATCTTGGCGCGGGGGTAGACCGGCTCGTGCGGATCATGGCGCTGCCGTGCGGAACGCGCATCGTCGTCGCCACGGCGGAACCAACGTCGCTGACCGATGCCTATGCCTTCATGAAGGTCAGCCTGTCCGACGATCCGCAGTGCGATTTGCGCATCGTCATCAATCAGGCCCGCACCAGCGGCGAGGGCGATAAAACCTATCAGACCCTGGCCAAAGCCTGCGAAACCTTCTTAAAACGCACGCCGCCCTTGCTGGGCACCATCCGCAAAGATAAGCGGGTGCTGGAAGCCATTCGGGCGCAAACGCCAATTTTCGTAAAACATTCAACCAGCGACGCGGGCATGGATATCGAAGCGATTGCCGCCCGGCTGATGGCGCGCGGGGCCGCCGCCGAATAAGGTTCGGCTGGCGTAAAATTTGCGTTAAACTTGGCCTATACCGATAGGACGGGCGACGGTGGGAAGAATTTGCCGGGCGCGCCCAGGTCCATGACAGGCGGAGAACAGAATGGTCACGGTTCCGCAGCAACCTTTGCCTACAGGGATCATCACCAGCGCCCCGACCGGCCCCACCCCGCTTTTCTTCGAGGGAACGGTCGGTGTGGCCGATATGCCAAGCTGGTTGAAGCAAATCCCGAATGGGGCCGTGCTGCAAGCCACCGTGCAGGGCCGGGTTGCGCAAAACACCTATAGTCTTCTCACCGCCCAAGGCCCGATTAAGATTAGCTCCTCGCTGGCTTTGCAGGCGGGAACGCAGTTGCTGTTTCAGATCGGGCCCGAGCTTCAGTCGCAACGATTGCAGTTGGTTGGCGGAACCAATCCAAACCCGCTGCCGCAGCCAATCCTGCCCACAACCGCCGCGCCGCTGTTGCCGTTACCGCAAGCCGCCGCCGGGCAAACGCTGAATGCCATCGTCATTCGGCCCGCCGATCCGGCACCGCTTGCCTCCGGTACGCCCTCGGCTGGTTCGACGGGAGCGCTGACGCAGAGCGCGCCATCTCCGACTACCGTTCCCGCTCAAGCGGGCGTTGCCGCCTATGCCTCCCATTCGGTCACGGCGACCCCGAGTGCGCCGACCGCCCTGCTCGGAACCCCGCCTGCGGCGTCCGCACCGGCGGCCCCGTTTCCCGGCGTTCAGGCTCCGGGCACATCGGCCCCGTCGGCTGGGTCCGCACCGAGTTTGGGCACCCCCGCCCCCACTCCCGCTACGCCCGCGACACCGGGATTCCCAGGCGCGAGCGCAGTCGCCTCGTCGACCGCAACAGGCATTGCCCCGTCTACCGGGGGCAGGGCAGCCCCCGCATCAACCGCGCCCTTGGTCGCGTCCCCGAGTTTCCCTGTGACCGCTTCGCCCTCCGCCGATCTATCGGTGTTTGCCGTCACACAGGCGGGCGAGCAGGTTACGGTGCGCGTTGTCGCCGTTACGCCGCCGCAACCGGACACCGCGACGGCAGTCAAAAGCGGTCATGCCGCCCCCCCAACAACACCGGCACCGGCCAGCACACCGTTCGCTTTTCTGCGCGAAGGGTTAGCAGCGCTGCTCTCCGCATCGCCGACCGCGCCAGCAACAGCCGCGACCGGCACCCCGAACGGGACGATTCCACAGCCCGCGGGGCCGGTTCTCACCGGAACCGTTATTGGGAATGGGGCACAGAACCGCCCCATTATTGCCATCGGGTCGGCGATTTTATCGCTGGAAGCAGGGCCTTTGCAGCCAGGGTCGCAGGTGCAATTGGTAGCGCAGTTGAACGCCCCTGCGGCGACGCCGAATACGCTGGCGACATCCGCCCAGGCGCAACCGCCCCTTCAAAGCTTCCCAACCTATCCGAGTCTTCCGGCGCTGATCGCCGCCGCCCAGCAAATCGGCGGGCCGACGGAGCAGGCGATTCGGGCCATGATGCCGCAAATCGGCCCCCAGCTCGCCGCCAGCCTCATGGTTTTCGCCAGCGGAGCCGCGAAGGGCGATGTGCGCACCCTGGTGGGTGACCCGGCGCGGGCGTCGCTCGAGCGCAGCGCGCGCGGACGGGCCGCACTCCAGGGCCTCACCCAGGAGTTCGAGGCGGCGGAGGACGAAGCCCGCGGCACCCCGGCGGCCGATTGGCGCGCGATCACGCTTCCTGTGATGACCGGCGGCGCGATAATCGAACCCATCCGGCTGTACCTGCATCAGGTTTCCGACGAGGAAGCCGAGCGCAACCGAAACAATGAGGGCGGCGGGCAGCGCTTTGTGCTCGATCTCGATCTAACTCAGTTGGGGGCCATTCAAATCGATGGGCTGGCAAAGCACGATAAGCTTGATCTTGTCGTGCGGACCCCCAAACCCCTCCCCGACGAGATTCGCAACGGTCTGCGGAACGCCTTCTTGGGCGGAACCACGGCCTACGGTGTTATCGGCGGCCTAAACTTCCAAGTCGGCCCGCGCCTCGTGCTGGAGACCGGCCAGCCTGCGGTGCGCCGAGGTGGTCTTTATATATGAATATAAAATGCATGTTTCACGATATAGCTCTTGATATGAGATATTTTCCCCGATATTGGAAAGGGAGGAACAGGAAGTAATTTCCTGATTCAACATATATTTTTCGATAAAGGTGTAAAATGACGAAACGCAGCGTGCCCTTTTTGGCGCGGTGGTTGGGCATATGTGCTCTGCTCCTCGGAACGGCTCCCGCTTTGGCACAGGGCACGGCAGCTCCGGCAAAACCGGCAGTGGCGGCACAACCCGCAAAGTCGGATTGGCAGTTTACCCTTGGCGGCATGATCGGTGTTGCGCCGAAATACGAGGGGGGCGAGAAGCTCGTCCTCGGCGGTTTGCCCATCTTAGAAGTTGAATGGAAAGAACGACTGTTCCTCTCCTCCACGCGCGGGATTGGCGGCTATATTGTCTCGACCGATGCTCTGCGCGTCAGCGCTGCCCTCGGCTATGCCCCCGGACGCGACGAAAAGGACGGCAAACCCAAATCCGGCGGGGTTAACCGCCTGCGCGGCTTGGGCGATATCGATGCTTCTGCCGTCGCTAGCTTGGGGGCCGAGTACGAGTTTTCGGTCTTCACGGCATCGCTAACGGCAAACCGCTACATCGGCGGCAGCGATGGGTTCACGGTGAAGGCCGGTCTGGGCGCCGCCTACCCGATCACCGATAAGCTGAGGCTTGGGGCGGAACTGAGCAGCACCTGGGCCGATAGCGCGTATATGGGCGATTATTTCGGCATCGATGCCGCCCAATCCCGTCGGTCGGGCCGAAAGGCTTATAAGGCGGAGGCCGGGTTGAAAGATGTTGGCGTGACCTTGAGTGCGAACTATCGCTTCAATAATTACACAACCTTAATGATGTCGGGCGGTCTGTCGCGGCTGCTGGGCGATGCGGGCAGCAGCCCTGTGGTGGCCGAGAAAAATCAACCCTCCGCCATGCTCGGCCTGTCCTATCGGTTCTAACCGGTCAAGCGGCGGACAATGCTTCGTGCTCGATATCGACCTAACCCAGTTGGGCGCGATCTAAATCAATCGGCGTGCGCGCAATAAGCCTGATCTTGTTATGCGCACGCCGCCCCCTTCACCAGACCGTGCGCGGCGGGCCGACGTTCCAAGTTGGCGCGCGGCAGATACCGGACACCGAGGGGGGGTATCTGTTTAAGAAGAAACCCAGGCGACTCCGGGCGGCGACGGTAAATTCCCTTCAATCAAAATTTCATGTTTTTCATGAAATAACTCTTGATAATCAAGAAACTCGCGGTAATACTCTGCCGTGAAGATCAGGGGGGAATGCCCTGATCTCTTAGTCTCTTTCGATGAAGGTGTAGGATGATTGATCGCAGCGCGTCCAAAATGGCGCGGTGGGCGGGTCTGTGCGCGCTGATGTTAGCCGCCTCCCCGGTTCTCGCCCAAGGGGCGGCCCCCGCAAGCCCAGTTCCGGCGGCAAAGTCAGATTGGCAATTTACCCTCGGCGCTGGGATG
>NZ_JBILQX010000013.1:0-42393 GCF_044372965.1 Elstera sp.
CGGATGGCGGGCAAGATCTTGCTGGACAAGCAAGATATCTACGATCCGAATATCGACGTGGTGCAGTTGCGTGCCCGCGTCGGCATGGTGTTCCAAAAGCCGAACCCCTTCCCCAAGTCGATCTACGACAATGTCGCCTATGGTCCGCGTATTCACGGCCTTGTGCGCAGCCGTGAAGAAACCGACACGGTGGTGCAAAAGTCGCTAGAACGCGCTGGCCTATGGAAAGAGGTTAAGGATCGTCTGCACGAAGGCGGAACGGGCCTTTCCGGCGGTCAGCAGCAGCGCCTGTGCATTGCCCGCGCTATTGCCGTGGACCCGGAAGTCATTCTGATGGACGAGCCTTGCTCGGCGCTCGATCCCATCGCCACCGCCAAGATCGAAGAGCTGATCGACGAGTTGCGCACGAATTACACCATCGTGATCGTAACCCACTCGATGCAGCAGGCCGCCCGCGTCTCGCAGCGCACGGCGTTCTTCCACTTGGGCGATTTGGTGGAAGTGGGCGATACCGCGCAGATCTTCACCAATCCGAACGATGAACGCACTCAGGGCTATATCACCGGCCGCTTCGGCTGAGCCGAACGCCCCCTGGGTAGAAGGAAATCCCCATGTCGAATGAACATATCGTTTCGTCCTTCGACGAAGAGTTGCGCGCGCTGCACAAGTCGATCATGCAGATGGGCGGATTGGTCGAAGCCCAGATTGCCCAATCGATGCAGGCGATGGGCCGCCGCGACAGCCAGCTCGCCTCCGCCGTGGTCGCGGCCGACGCCAAGGTAGACGCGCTGCATCACGAGATCGACGAGCAGGTTGTGCGCATGCTGGCCCTGCGCCAGCCGATGGCGTCGGACCTGCGCACCGTCGTCGCCTCGCTCCGCATCGCGACCGATCTGGAACGGATTGGCGATTACGCGGCGAATATCGCCAAACGCACCTTAGCGTTGAACGTATCGCCGACGGTGAAACCGGCGTCGGGCGTGCTGCGCATGGGCAAGATCGTCCAAAGCATCGTCAATGATGTGCTCGACGCTTACGCCGAACGCAATGCCGAGCGGGCGGCAGCCATCCGCGAGCGCGATACGGAAGTCGATGAACTCTACACGTCGATCTTCCGCGAGCTTCTCACCTATATGATGGAAGACCCGCGCAACATCACCGCCTGCACCCATGTGCTCTTCATGTCGAAGAACCTGGAGCGCATCGGCGATCATGCCACCAATATTGCCGAAACGATCTACTATATCGTGCGCGGTAAGGTTCCGGACGAAGAGCGCGCCAAGGGCGATCTGTCCAGCATGACGGCGATGACCGATAAGGGCGTAACCTACGTTGCCGACAGTAAGGGAAGTTGAGGGCATGTCCCCAGTAACCCCTCTGGTGCTGGTCGTCGAAGATGAAACCGCGATTGCCACCCTGCTCCGCTATAATCTGGAGCGGGAGGGCTTTCGCGTCTGTATCGCCACCGACGGCGAAGAAGCCCTGATTATCGCCGCCGAGCAAAACCCCGATTTGGTGCTGCTCGACTGGATGCTGCCGATGCTCTCGGGTATCGAAGTGTGCCGCCGCCTGCGCCGCCTGCCGAACGCGCGCGCGACGCCGATCATCATGCTGACGGCCCGAGGGGAAGAGGGCGATAAAATTCGCGGGCTCGATAGCGGGGCCGACGATTATGTGACGAAGCCGTTTTCGGTCTCGGAACTGATCGCGCGGGTAAAGGCCGTTTTGCGCCGGACCCGCCCGTCGGTGGATGGCGAGAGCCTGACTTTCGCCGATGTGATGTTGGATCTCGCCGCCCATCGGGTGCGCCGGAACAACCGCGATATTCACTTAGGGCCAACCGAGTTTCGCCTGCTGCGCTACCTGATGGAGCATCCGGGCCGGGTTTTCAGCCGCGAGCAACTGCTCGATGCCGTGTGGGGGGCGGATGTTTATGTCGAACCCCGTACGGTCGACGTGCATATCCGGCGCTTGCGCAAAGCCCTGAATGCCGAGGGCGAAACCGATATCGTCCGCACCGTGCGCTCGGCGGGTTATGCGCTCGATGAGACGGTGGACGTTAACGGATAAGCCGAACACCGCGCCGTTCCTTACAAATTTTGGCCAGGGCTTTGCTCTGGCTTTTTTTTATGAGCAGCCCATAGGCATGCGGATGGCGCAGGGGCACCTTGAAAATATCCACTCGATCTTTACTAAAAAACAGTAAAATATATATGTAATATGAGTGTTCCGGTCGCACCGGGTGGTATTCCCCTAAGGAGGGTTAGGCAGTGTCTTTTGGTCTAATTTCGTTGAAGAATTTAGGCGTTCAACAACGCTTGATCCTAACATTTATCGCTTTGGTCGCCATCATCACGGGAGCGATCACCCTAAATTCCTACCGCGTCATCCATACAGCACTCCTCAAAGATGCGCAGATCAGCGTCGATCGTGGGCTGGGGGTGATGAAGCAGCTTATCGAGGCGCGCGGCGGCAGTTTCGCTATGGTCAATGGTCAATTGATGTTGAACAATCTTGCCGTTGGCTTCGATGTAAGTTTGGTCGATAGCGTTAGCAAAGTGACGGGCGGCGTTGCGACCATCTTCCAAAAAGATGAGCGCGTCACAACGACCGTTCTAAAACCCGACGGATCGCGCGCCATCGGAACGAAGCTCGCGCAAGGACCCGCCTACAACAGTGTATTTCGCGACAAAAAAACCTATCACGGGCCAGTCGATATTTTGGGCAAGCCCCATATTGCCGTTTACGAGCCGATTCTGGATGGGGCGGGCCAGGTGATTGGCATTTTATTCGTCGGCATGCCCGCATCGCTCGTGACTCAAGAGAGTAATGCTATTCTGCGCGATAATTTGATTGGGGTTGGTCTCGCGCTCATCGCCGGGTCCGTTATCGTCGCCTGGGTCGTGCGCTCGCAGATGCGCCGCGTGTCGCGCCTCACCGAACTTTTCGGCGTGCTCGAGAATGATCCAAAAGTTCTGCAGTTGGAGGATACCCACCGCAGCGACGAAATCGGCGCGCTGGCGCGGGCTTTGGTGGATTACTCTAACCAAATCGTAACGGCCCGCCGCCTGGCAGAGCAGGAAAAGCAGCATACCGAGCGCGAAATCGCCCGTAAGCAGATGATCGAGGGCGCGATTGCCAGCTTCGGCAATACTATCGACGGCGTGATCGCTACCGTCGTTTCGGCAGCAGCGCAATTACAGCAGAATGCCGAAACGGTGAATAGCAATGCGCTACTCACCTCGGAGCAGAGCAACGAGGTGGCCGTTGCCGCCGAGCAGGCCACCGCCAATGTGCAAACCGTGGCGTCCGCCTCGGAGGAACTGAATGCCTCGGTCCGCGAGATCAATCGCCAGGTCGCCGACGCCGCCAAATTTGCCGGCGCCGCCGTATCGGAAGCGGAGCAAACCGGCATGATCGTCCGCACGCTCTCCGAAGCAGGGCAGCGGATCGGCGAAGTGGTTAGCTTGATTTCGGATATTGCCGCCCAAACCAATCTTTTGGCGCTGAATGCCACTATCGAAGCCGCGCGGGCGGGGGAGGCCGGTAAGGGCTTCGCCGTCGTCGCCGGGGAGGTGAAAAACCTCGCGGGGCAAACCGCGCGCGCGACGGAAGATATTCAAAACCAAGTCGGGGCGATTCAGAGCGCGACCCAGCAGGCGGTTGCCGCTATCGCCTCCATTTCCAATACCATCGGCCATATCAACGAAATCAATCTCGGCGTAAAATTCGCGATGGAAGAGCAAGGGGCCGCCACTTCGGAAATCGCGCGCAACGTTTCCGAAGCCGCCAGCAGCACGCAGAATGTGACAAACATTACCATCACCGTTACGACCGCTGCGGTCGAAACTGGCAGTCTGGCGAGCGAAGTTCTGGCGGCGGTCGGAAGCCTGACCGAGCAAACCGAAACCCTAAAGCACGAGGTTCGTCACTTCCTCGGCAAGGTCCAGCACGACGCGGCGTAAAACCGCCACGGTCGCGCAAGCTTTCCCTCCCCCCCATCGTATTACTGAACGCCCGGAAGACGGTTCACCCGTCATCCGGGCGTTTTGTCGTCGATCAATGTCGGAGCAAAGAGGGCAAGCCATGCGGCTCACGCATATATGCGTGCGTAGATAGGCAAATAATTGCCATCGAAACTTTCATAACTCTCAACTACTTTTTCGTATGACGGTCCTCGAAACAATATACAGGAGCCAGATTGTGAAATTTTTCTTACAAACCATGAGCTTAACTCAGAGGCTTATTGCCATTTTTATAACCATTTCGGTGATCACATCTGCCTCTGCCATCATCAGTTCTTACTTTATTATTCGATCCGCTCTTTCCCACGATGCCGAAGCTGCGTTAGAACGCAATAGTAATCTTTTAAAAACGCTCGTCGCCCATCGCGGTAAGTTGGAAATCATCGATGGCAAACTGAGCCTCGGTGGTAAACCGCTTGCGGGCGATTTTACGGTGGTGGATGAATTTGCCCGCCTGTCGGGTGGCGTTGCGACAATCTTGCAAGGGAATGAGCGCATCAGCACTACGGTTCTCGACGCAAGCGGTAAACGCATTGTCGGTACGCGCATGGAAGCCAGTGCCGCCTATGATGCCGTGTTTAGAGACAAAAAGCCCTATGAGGGCCTCGTGCAGATCTCCGGCAAACCGTATCTGGGGCGCTTCGAGCCGATTCTGGACAGCAACCGCGCGGTTATCGGCGCTACCGTCGTCGGCAGGCCGATGGCGCAAGTCGATGCCGAAAGCGGGAAGATCATGCAAGAAAACCTGCTGGTCGTCGCCGTGCTCGTGCTGCTCGGGGCGGGGATAATCGCCTGGGTGGTTCGGGGGCAGATGCGCCACGTTAGCTATCTGGCCGGGCTGTTCAAGGTGCTGCAAACCCAGACCGAACCGCTCCAGATCGCCGATACAGACCGGAGAGATGAAATCGGCACCCTCGCCCGAGCCCTCGTCGATTATTCCGAACAGCTTCAGCGCGCCCGCAGCCTCGCCGAGGAGGAAAAACGCCATACCGAGGAGCAATTGCGCCGCAAGGCCACCGTGGAGAAAGCCATTGCCGGGTTTAGCGTGAGCGTTGATCAGGTCATCACGTCCCTGGTTTCGGCCTCTGAACAATTGCATCAAAATTCCGAAACCCTGAACCAAAATGCCGCGCTGACCTCGCACCATAGCGGCGATGTTGCTGCGGCCGCCCATCAGACGACCGGAAATGTGCAAACGGTAGCCTCGGCGACGGAAGAATTGAACGCCTCGATCCGCGAAATCGCCCGCCAGATCGGCCAGGCCGCCACCATCGCCGGAACGGCCGTAGATGAAGCCCGGCAAACCGGCGCGGTCGTTAACACCCTGTCCGAAGCCAGCCAGCGCATTGGCGAAGTGGTCAGCCTTATTACCGATATTGCGGCACAAACCAATCTTCTGGCCTTAAATGCCACCATCGAAGCCGCGCGCGCCGGGGAGGCGGGGAAAGGTTTTGCCGTGGTCGCTGCCGAAGTCAAAAGCCTGGCCGGGCAGACCGCGCGGGCGACCGACGATATCCACGCCCAAATCAGCGCCATTCAGGCCGCAACCGGCCAGGCCGTCGATGCCATCGGCACCATTGCGCAAACCATCGAGCGGATTAACGGTCTCAATCTTGGGGTCAAATCGGCGGTGGAGCAGCAAAGCGCCGCAACGTCCGAAATTGCCCGGAATGTGAGTGAAGCCGCCAGCAGTACCGAGACCATGAGCGGAACCACGCGGGAAATGAGCGATGCTGCCGCCCAAACCAGCGCAACCTCGGCCGATATTCGTGCCGCCGTCGCCAGCCTCACGGGGCAAGCTGCCGTACTTCGAACGGAAGTAATGCGCTTCTTTGCCGCCGTCCAGGCCGCCGATGCGGCTTAATCCTAAACGCTAAGGCTTACCGGCGGCGGGGGCGGCTCCGGCTGTCGGGCCAGAAAAACCGCCCCCTGAACCGCCGTTCCCAGCGGTCGCACCACGCGCGGCACAATCTCGGGCGGCAAATAATCGCCGATGGCAGGGGCGAGACTGCCCCCCAGGGCCACCGGAAGCGTCGCGCTCGGATCGGCGGTCGAAATCAGCGCGCCAATCTCCTGCCCGGCTTCGCGCATGAGCAGAACCGCAAGCTCGTCGCCCGCCTCGGCCATTTCCACAATGAGCGGGGCAATCTCGGCATAGAGCGCCGGGGTTGCCGTGCCCACCGTTGCAAAAAACCGCTCCCAGGTTCCGCCCCATAGGCTAAAGCACAGGCGGGTCAACGGCTCCCACGGGCGGCGACCGTCGATCGCGCGTTGGGTGAGGTTGACGAGCAGCAAGCCAAGCCACGCGCCGCTACCCTCGTCGCCGCTGGGAAACCCCCATCCGCCAACCTCGCACCATTCCCCCGTCTCGGCCCGCGCCGCCGCGACCGAGCCCGTGCCAACGGCGACCGATACACCGGGCGCGAACCCCAATGCGCCCACCAGTGTCGTATAAGAATCTGTGCAAATCCACGTCGGGGCCCGCAAGGGATTCAGCGCTTCGAATAAATGCCGCTGGGCAAGCAGATTAACCCCCGCAAGCCCCAGAACGACCCGCGCGTCGCGCAGGCTTTCCGGCGCGAGCCCCAAGGGCTCCAGCGCCGCCGCCACGGTTTGGACAACCGCTTCCCAGGCCTGCCCAATGCCCTGACTGAGGCCCGAGGCGGCCCCCCGCGCTTGGCTGAGCGGCGACCCATCCTCGGCTTCGATGAGCACCCGGGTTCCGCTGCCCCCGCCATCGACACCGATATAGATCATGCAGGAGTGTCCTCTCTCAAAATAAGCTGAAGCCCCGATAGGGCCGCCGCGATAGTGCCATGCCGATAATAGGCCGCTTCGAGCGCCTGCGCCTGTTGGAAAATCGCGGCGCGTACCCAAGCCTCCTGAAGATTTTCAGGCGTCATCATGCCCATGACGGTTTCGAGCCAAAGCGAGACGATAGATAGATCGGTTGGGGTTTCTGAAGCAATCCGCAGCGCAAGCGATGCCACCGCACCCAGCCCGGCGAGGGCGGCCTGTCCGTTAGTGCCCGAAAGTGCGATAACCCAGCGTTGGCCCGCCATCGCCCATAGCCGCCGCAGTGCCAGCGGCGCGCCGGGGGCGAGCAAATGGGGCTCCAAGGTTGCCAGCAACACGCGGCACCCTTCTGGGTCGGCCCCCGCCCGCGCCGCCACGAAATGCAGAATCGCGACCGCCCAATGGGCCTTAAGCGCGGCTTCACCGGGGTGACGTGCCGCGTGATCGGCGAGATCGTCCAGCAAACGCCGGGCAATAATCGGCTCGGCGCTCGCCCAGCGCTCCACCCAGGCGCAGACGCTCATCGACCAGCCCGCGTGGGCGCTGGGATCATCGGGAAGGGTTTGCGCCAGCGCATCCAGCCGCCCCAAAGCCGCCATCGGATCGCGCCCCATCTGATGGCCAAGGTCTTCGACGAGGGCCAGAACGCGGCGTTCCCGCCACTCCTGCGGCAAGTGGCGGAGAAAGGAAAAAGCACCGGTTTTCTCCGGGTCATTTCCTGCTAGTCGTCGCGACTCCATCCGACCTCCCCACTGGGTTGACTTGAAAATTTCGAGCAGTGATATAGTCAAGCCTTAGGCGCTATGGCACACTTCGGACAATGACGGCAATCCCTTCTTCACTTCCTCCGGTTCCGCCGAACGAGGCCGCGCGCCTTGAGGAGCTTCACAGCTTCTGCGCTCTCGACACACCGGACGACCCCCGGTTGGACCATCTGGTCCAACTGGCAACGCGGCTGCTCGATTGCCCCATCGCTCTCGTCAGCCTCCTCGATTCGGACCGGCAATGGTTTAAGGCCAAAGCCGGGCTGGCAACCAAAGAAACGCCCCGGCAAATCGCCTTTTGTGCCTACGCGATCTTGGACGATGACGTCATGATCGTGGAAGACGCTTTGGACGATCCGCGCTTTGCCGCAAATCCGCTTGTCACCGACAGCCCCCATATTCGCTTCTATGCCGGGGCGCCGTTGATCTCTGAAACGGGCTTTCGGCTCGGAACCCTGTGCGTCATCGATCAGCGCCCCCGTCAATTCACCGATGTGCAGCAGAGTTTGCTGAAGGAATTGGCGCAAATGGCGGTCGATACGCTCGATCTGCACCGCATTATTCAGCAGACCCGCCAAGATAATTTGTCCCGCACGCGGTTCCTGTCCAGCCTCAGCCACGAACTGCGCACGCCGCTGAATGCCATTATGGGCTTTAGCGAAATGATTCTGCTGCAATCGCCGACCGACCGTATCGCCGATTACGCCCGCGCCATCCATCAGGGCGGCACCGGCCTGTTGCAGTTGGTCGATGATATTCTGGACTATGGGCAAATTGAAGCGGGCGAGCGCCCGTTAACCATCGAAGCACTCGACCTGGATGGGGCGATTCTGGGCGCGGTGCGCCAGATTCGCCCGTTGGCCGACCGGCGGCGCGTTCAAATCAAACTCACGCTGCCAACGCTGCTAACGGTTCGGGCCGATGCGTCCGCCCTCAATCAAGTCCTTGTGCATTTGCTTGAGAATGCCGTGAAATTTACCCCCGCCGAAGGCTCCGTGCGCCTTACCGCCCAGATTGCGCAAACCTGGGGGGAGGAGCAGTGGGCGAACCTCACAATCGCCGATACCGGCATTGGTATTCCGCCGGCGACCCTGGCTAAACTCGGCGATCCCTTCTTGCGGCCCGACAGCGCTTTGATCACCACCGAGCGCGGCACCGGGCTTGGCATCGCCCTGTCGCGGCGGCTGTTGCAAGCAATGGGCGGATCGGTTGCCTTCACCAGCAAGCCCGATCACGGAACCCGCGTTACGCTGCGGCTTCCGGTTGCCCCCGACGCGCCGCTGCCGGGGCATGAGCCCCGCCCCCAAATCGCGCCCGATAGAGATCGGGCGTAACGCCCAGCGCCCGCCGCAGGGCGCGGGTGAGGGAATCAGTCGAGCCGAACCCCGCCGCCGAAGCGATTTCCGCCAGCGCCTGAGCCCCGGTTTCCAGCAACAGTCGCGCCCGCTCCAAGCGCACCCCCTCCACATAGCGCGCCGGGGTTTGCCCGGTTCGCGCGGTGAAATGGCGAATAAAACTCCGCTCCGCCAGCCCGACCCGCGCCGCCAGCGCTGGAACCCGCAAATCTTCCGCCGGATGGGCGGCAATCCAGGTCAGCAGATCGCCCAACTTGCCGTCGGTGGTTCTTTCGGCTGACCGCGCTTGCGTTGCCAGCAGGGTGGAGAATTGTGACTGGCCGCCCGGACGGCGCAGGTACAGCACCAACTCCCGCGCCACCGCCAGCGCAATCGCCTGGCCTAAATCTTCCTCCACTAGGGCGAGCGCCAGATCGATGGCGGCGGTAATTCCAGCGGAACTATAGAAGGGCGGCGCGCTGACATAAATCGCGTCGGGTTCCACCCGGATATCCGGGTAGGTTTCAGCAAGTTGAGTGCAGGAATGCCAGTGCGTCGTCATCCGCCGCCCAGCCATCAACCCCGTTTCCGCCAGCAAAAACGCCCCCGTGCACACGCTGACGATACGGCGGCAGGAGGGGGCTTTCTGGCGCACCCAGGCCGGAAGAATCCCTTCCGCTAACGCCATCTCGACCCCCGGATTGCCGCCAACGATCACGAGCGTGTCGATCTGGTCGGGCAAGTCCGCTAGCGGCAGCGTCGGGCCGAAGGCAAGGCCGCAACTGGTCGTCACTGGCCCGCCCGCAACCGATCCATGAAGGATGCGATAGGGCAATTCCTCCACCGCGCCTTGCTTGAGACGAAAATGGAGATTGGCCTTAGTGAAAACCTCGGTCGGCCCCAGGCAATCGAGGCTTTGGCACAGGGGGAAGGTGAGCAGAACGATTGTGCGCATCGCCGGGCCTCGGTTCAGGGAGTTGGCAGAATATGCGGTCTCTCTGTCCTTTCTGACAAGAGGACAATCGACTAAGGTGAGATCACTTCAAGATTGTCCGACGAGGTTCCCCGTGCCGTCCGCCCTATCGCCCCTCGCCCGTCGAACCGCGCTAACGCTTGCGTTCGCCCAATGCCTCTACACCTGTAGCATCGCCATCGGCGTAACCTTGACCGGGATCGTGGGAAGCCAATTGGCCCCGCGCGCAAGCCTCGCCACCCTGCCCTTCGCGCTGCTGATCCTCACGTCTGCCATCACAACCGTGCCGCTTTCCCTCTTGATGGGCCGCTTCGGACGGCGGCCGGTCTTTATCGTCGGGGCGTTTGGGGCGGTTGTGAGCGGCATCTTGGCCGCCGCGGCGATTTATCAGCGCGATTTTATCCTGTTTTGCGTCGGGAATGCTTTCTTGGGGCTGTTTCAAGCCAGTTCACAATACTATCGCTATGCCGCGACCGACACCGTTCCGGACGCCGCCGATAAAGCCCGTGCCCTATCGTGGGTTATGCTCGGGGGCTTGGTTGCCGCGTTTCTCGGGCCGCAAATTGCTAGCGTCTCCCGCGATGTCTGGGGGATTGTTCCTTTCGCGGGCTCTTATGGCGCGATTGCCGGCTTGGGTATTTTGGCGATTGCCGGGCTTGCAACCCTGCCCCATCAGCCCGTTGCGCGCGCCGCGCAGGACGCCGGGCAGTCGCTGGCGGGCCTGATTGCCCAACCGGGTTTCCTCTTGGGGTTGCTCTGCACGGCCCTTGCCTATGGAACAATGACATTTGTGATGACGGCAACCCCGCTTGCCGTTGTCGCTTGCGGCTTTTCGGTCGATGCGTCGGCGGGGGTTATTCAGGGGCATCTGCTCGGAATGTTCGCCCCGGCGTTTTTCACCGGGAAACTTATCAGCCGGTTTGGCGTGGTGCCGATTGTGACTTTGGGGCTAGCGCTCTTTGTCTTGAGCGCCGTGGCGGGCCTGAGCGGGCTGAGCCTGCCCCATTTCACCGCTGCGCTAGTTCTCTGTGGGGTCGCGTGGAACCTGCTGTTCGTCGGTGGATCGACGCTGATCGCCCAGTCCGCGAGCGCGCCCAAAGACCGCGCCCGTCTGCAAGCCCTCTCCGAGTTCAGCGTCTTCGGCCTGTCAGCCCTAGCCTCGCTGAGTGCCGGTCCCGCCGAAGTTGGGTTGGGGTGGGACGGGGTTCTGGGGATCAGCCTCGTGCCGGTCGCCCTACTAAGCCTCGGCGTGCTCGCCTATCGGATCACCGGCGCACATCGCGCGCCCGCTTAGGAACTCACACGGATATCGGGCCACCGCCCAAACCGGCGCGGGTTCGCCTTTGGCTCACTCGGTTGAAGCTCCGCCCTACTCAGTGCTGATCCGGCCAGAAATCGGCATCCATCATTTGATCGACCGTCCAGGGGCAATCGGCCGGAAAAGTCGCAACGTCCAGGTTGGTTTCTCTGGCCGCATCGCGGCGGGCATAGCGGTAGGCGGAGGCGATGGCCTCGGTCATTTTAGCTTTGAGGCTGGGATTATCGGCCAAATGATCCGCCAATTGGTCACGCGTATTGGCGATGGAGAGACGCCACGACGCGCCCCGGTAAATCGGTTGGAAGTGCCATTTCAGGAGGTGTAGCAATAAGACCGTCAAGCGGCTCACGAGTTCGCGCTTCTCGGTCTTGCCCATGCTTTCGATTTCCTCGGCAATATGCTCGATATCGGCGGCGGACACTTGCCCAGTCCGAAGCAAATTTGCCTGTTCATTAGCCCAGGCGTAGAAGTCTTGTTCGTACAGATTGGATTTAGACATTGGCCGCCCCTCCTATCCGTCTGAAATTGCGTCGTTGAGGTCGTTCGCCAGTTTTGCCGCGATAATCACCGTTAAGGCTGGAACGGTTCGGGGAGCTTGCTCCCCGAACCGGTGCGGGCGGCAGCCCGGTTTAGAGGGCGCTCGTCAGCCAAGCTTGCAGCATCGATTTCGGCATCGCGCCGACCTTCTGCGCCACGACCTGACCGTTCTTGAACAGCAGCATCGTGGGAATGCCGCGCACGCCGTATTTGGCGGGGGAGGCGGGGTTATTGTCGATATCCACTTTGGCGATGGTCACTTTGCCCGCAAGCTCGGTGGAGATTTCTTCGAGCGCGGGGCCAATCGCCTTGCAGGGGCCGCACCATTCCGCCCAAAAATCGACCAGCACGGGGCCGGGGGCATTGAGAACATCCGCTTCAAAGCTGGCATCGGTAACGGGAACGGTCGCCATGATCTTTTCCTTTTTGAACGCCGGGAGCCCCCGACCTGACAGACTGAAACTTAGGGAGCCGTCCCCCCGCCCGTCAATGCCTGAGACATGCGGAAAACTTAACGCTGTTCAGCGGTTTCCCCCGAAAGAGTCAGTTTGAGCAAATCGGGATCGTCCAGGAGGGCTTCGGAGAGCGGCATGATCCGCGCGCCGTCGGTCCAAATCAGCCAGCAGCGCACGGGTTTACCGGGGTAAAGCTGGCGCAGCACGGCGCGATAGAGCGCCATTTGTTGCCGATAGGCGCGCGACACACCCGCTTCGCGCAAGGGGGGCGGGCGGTTGGTTTTGAAATCGGCCAGCAGCACTTCATCCGGCCCGACCCAGAGCCGGTCTACCTGCCCCGAGACGATGACATCGCCCACCCGCCCCACCAGCGGCACTTCCGCCCGCGCCTCGGCCCCGAACAGGGGCGCGAGATCGGGATGGGTCAGCACGGTTTCAGCCTCCCGCCACAGCGCCGCCTGCTCGGTTTCGGCAAGCTGATGGATGGGCCGGGCGAGATAGGCGGCGGCACTCGCCTGCCAGCGCGGCGGTGCAAGATCGGGCAGCATTTGCAGCAGCCGGTGCACCAGCCGCCCGCGCTTTAACCCTGCGGCGCGCGCGCCTTCCTCCGGTCCCTCCGCCCGCTGCCCGACCAAGGGCGAACGCGCGGGCGGCTCTTCGGCAAGGCGCGACGGGGTGAGCGGCTTGCTCGGCGTCGGCTCCTCGGGGGGCGGGCTGAACAGCCAGGACGGTATCTCAGTCTCGCCCGGCGTGTCGGACTTCAGCCCCTCCTTCGCCGTCACTGGCCACGTCTGGTCGCAGGAAATCCGCACGCCCTTGCCGCCCCATTCCGGCGCGCCATCCGCCGTGAAATCGAGATCAAGGGTTTCGGCCTCCCCACGCACCGCCTGCCGCTCCAGCACGGTTTGCAGCAGGGCGTACCAAGTGCCCTCCTTCGCCTCCTCCTCACGCGCCCCCAGCCAGCCGGTGATATAGAGCCGGTCCTCGGCCCGGGTGAGCGCCACATAAAGCAAACGCCGATATTCCGCCGCCTCCTGCGCCGCCTGTTCCGCGCGCAAGGCTTCGGTAACGGGATCGTCCCCCGCTTTGCGCGGCGACCACACCGGCCCCCAAGTGCCGTCCTCTGGCCAAAACAGCGTTCGGCGCGATTTCGGCGCGCTGGCGCAATCGGGCAGGAAGACGATGGGCGCTTGCAGCCCCTTCGCGCCGTGAACGGTCATAATCCGCACTTCGTTACGCCCGGCGGTATCGCTGTCGCGCTTAATTTCCTGGTCCGACAGATCGAGCCAATGGATAAAGCCCTGTAGACTGGGCGTATGAATGCGCTCGAACGCAAGGGACTGATTCAGAAACTCATCAATCGGGTCCGCCGCCTCCGCGCCCAAGCGTTCGAGCAGCGCACGCCGCCCGCCCTCGCGGCTCAGAATATCGGCGTAGAACTCGTAAGGCCGGGCGAAATCGACCTTCGCGCGCCAGCGGTTGATTTTGTCCACTGCCGCCGCCAGGGCCGGATGATCCTCCACCCGCGCCCGCAGGGCCGACCAGAGCGACTGATTCCCCCGGTCCGAGGCCGCAACGAAAAGCTCGTCCTCCGTCAAGCCAATCAGCGGCGATTTCAGCAGGCAGGCCAGCGACAGATCATCGGCGGGCAGCAGCAGGAAGCGCCCGAGCGCCAGCAGGTCCATCACGGCCAAATGGGTGGTAAGGCGAAGACGGTCGGCCCCCGCCACCGGCACCCCTTCCTGTTTCAGCGCGCGCACCAACTCGCCGACGAACTGGCCGCGCCGCCGCACCAGAATGAGAATATCCCCCGCCCTTACGGGCCGGGCTTTCGCGGTGAGCATTTCGCCCTGATCGAGCCACGCCCGAATCCGCCGGGCGATAACGCGCGCGACCACGGCGGGCGGATTGCTCGCGCCTTCACGGGTGAGCGGCAAACGCCAGTCGGAACTATCCGGGTCTTCGCTTTTGCGTTTCGGCAGCACGGGCCAGAGTTCGACTAAGCCCGCCTCCCCCAACCGCGACACCGCGTGCTGCAAGCGCTGATCGGGCTCGACCACCCCGTCCGCCGCCTCGGTTTGCGCGAAGACGGCATCGACCGACCCCAGCACCGCCGCCGTGGACCGGAAGGAATGGTCGAGCGATTCGATCCAGAGGTGTTGATCGACCTGTTCCAGCAGCTTGGCGAAGGCCATGCGCATCGTCTGGAAGGCGCGTGGGTCCGCCCCTTGAAAGCTGTAGATCGATTGTTTCGCGTCCCCCACCACGAACAAAGTGCGCAAACCCTCCGCCCGGCTTTGCCCGACGAAGAACTCCTGCGCCAGCAGCCGGACGATATGCCACTGGTCAGGGTTCGTATCCTGCGCCTCGTCGATCAAAATATGATCAAGGCCGCCGTCGAGCTTGAACAGCACCCAGGAGGCCCCGCCGTCGCGCTGGAGAAGCTGGACCGTGTGCAGAATGAGGTCGTCGTAGTCGAGCCACGCGCGCTGGCGTTTCAGATCGGTATAGGTGCCAAGAATCGCCTCGCCCAGGCGCAACACCGCCACGGTTCCGGTGAAAATCTCGACGGCGGCAATCGCGCGGGCGAGGCGGTTCAACCGCTCGGCCTCGATCTGCATCCAGTCCAACACGTCCGGCGCGGCTTTCTGAACCGCCTTAGTGCAGAGCGTGACGCGAATACCGCCATCAAGCTTCAAGAAGATTTGCAGATAGGCGGCAAAATTCAGCGCGTCGGGTTGCTCGATAAACGCTTGGATTTTTCGCCCGGCCGGTTGATCGGTCTTTTCGGTGCCTTTCGCCAAAGCCGCCGCCGCCGCCCGCAGGTCGGCCCCTTGGGCGCGGGTGGCTTCCAGCGCAGCAAAGCGCACCGAATCGGGGGTTTCGAACGGATCGACGCCCAGCACATCGGCCAGGGCCGCAATCATCGGTTCGATCCCGCCCAACTGCGCGTGCAGGCGTTGCCATTTGCCGCGCTCGGCGGCGAGGGTTTTCAGCAGTTGGTGAAAACTATCCTCGTGTAGCCGGTCGGCGATGATTTGCAAGGCGGCCCCGAGATCGGCCAGCCCCTCGCCGCTGCGGGCCCTGCTCAGCACATGCTCGCGCGCGTCCAGCAAAAGCTCTTCCGCGCTGGCTTCGTCCATCGCTTGGAAATGCGGCGGCAACCCGGCTTCGAGCGGAAAGCGCGCCAGCACGGACTGGCAGAAGGAATGAATGGTTTGGATTTTCAGCCCGCCGGGCGATTCCAGCACAATGCCGAACAGGCGGCGTGCCCGGCGAATTTCGTGCTCCTCCGGTGGGCGATTGCCCGACAGCGCCGTGAGCGATTGAACAAGCTCGGCAAGCGGCATCGACGCCCATTTACCCAAAAGTTCCATCAGCCGTTTCTGCATTTCGGCAGCGGCGGCCTTCGTATAGGTAATGCAGAGGATCCGATGGGGCGCGGTGCCCGCCAACAGTAGCCGCAACACCCGGCGCGTCAGAACGGTGGTTTTCCCCGTCCCCGCCGAGGCCGCCACCCAGACCGACCGATCCGGAATCGTCGCTAAGGTTTGCTTGTCGCCCGCCGCCGTGCGGACATCCTGGCGCAGCTTTTCAAGATCAGCCCCGGCGCTCATTCCTCGCCCTCCTCGCCACCGCTCCACTCGGCCACGCGGGCGAGATGGGTATAGTCGGAAAAGCGCGGTGCGAACTGCGCGCGCGGTGTGACCGGATAGGGGGTTTCGGCCTCGTCATAATGGGCGATGAGCGAGGCGATACCGCCGCGCGTTTCCAGCAGCAGATTGGCCATCGCCCCCTTCACCGCTTGAATTTTGCCAGCCGTCGTGCCGCCCGACAGATGCCAGAATTCCAAAGCTTCAACGGGCAGCGCCGGAAGATCGGCAAAACCGCCCGCCTCGGCAATGAGTGCTTCGAGCGGAAGTTGCGGGGCATAGCCCGCTTGCAGGGTTGTTTCGGTTGGCGGCGTGCCGGTTTTATAATCGATGATGCGATAGCCGCCGTCCGCCGTGCGCTCGATGCGGTCGGCCTTGGCCTTAATGGTGAACGGCCCCGCCGGACCTTCCACCGTCAGCGCGCCGCTCACTTCGGTTCGAATCATCGCAATCTGCGCCCGGCGGCGGCGCTCTTCGGCGATGAACCAGTCCGCCACCCGCTCGAACCGCGGCCACCAGAAAGCATGCAGACTGGGGGAGGCCAGCAGCTTGCCGAACGCCGTGCGCCCAATCTGCAGCAGCTTGGGCATCGCATCGACGGGCAGCGGGCCGGGATAGGCTTTTACGAACAGATCAAGCGCCTCGTGGATCACCTGCCCGCGCTCCGCCGCACCCGGATCGGCATCGAGCGGATCGAGTGCCTTCAACCCCAAAATCCGCTTGGCATAAAGCCCATAGGGGTCGCGCCGCCACAGTTCGATATCGGTGACGTACAGGCTGCGCGGGCGCAAATGCACCGGCGGGCAGGGTTCGGGCGCGGGATGGGGCGCGTAGCGTGGGGGCCGATCCAGCGCTGCCGCCCACAGCGGCAGCGCCGAGCCCGCCAGTTTCCGCCCTTGGCCCGCCAGCAGCACATCGAGCCGTTGCAGCCAACGCGACGGCACCGTTGGCGTGCCCTCTACCCGGTCGGCGCGGGAGAAAATGACGGAAGGGGCCATTGCGGCTTGCACGAAATCATGGGCCGAGAGGCCGATTCGCCGCTCCAGGGCGGGCAGGCCGAACTGCTGGCGCATGGGCCGCGACATCCACGGGTCGCCCGGCGGCTCAGCGGGCCAAGTGCCCTCGTTGAGCCCCGCCAGAATCATCAGATCGGGCCGGGCAAGGCGCGCTTCGAGCGGCCCCAGAATGGCGAGGCGCGGGTGACGGTCATAGACTTGCCGCACCGCCACCGGTCCCATGAACGTCATCAGCAGCGCCGGATAGTCGGACGGATCGTCCAGAACCAGTGCCCCGGCGTTTTCGACGAGATCCGAGAGAAAATCCGCCGCAGCTTCGCCCGCCGGTCCCGCCCAGAGCCGCTCTTCGCCGGGCTGCGTATCGGTTGCGCACAAGGCTTCCGCCGCCGTTAAATGGGCCAGAATGGCGGTGCGAAACGTCTGGCCACGCACAGCCATCGCCGCTTCCCACGGGCGCAAACACGCATCAAGCCGGTCGAGATAGGGGCGCAGCACCAGACCATCGCGCGCCGCGCGCTCCGGGGAGAGTTCGGCCAAGGCGAGTTCGGTCGCCGCCCGCAGACCGCTGAGGCCGCTTTCCGGGCGCGGACCGCGCAAGACGCGCTCTTCCAAAAGCTGCGCCCCCCGCCGGGCGTCCGGGAGCGACAGGCCGAGGCCCGTCAGCGGATGCTTTAACAGCGCCAGCAGGGGGACCGGGGCGAAAGCGTCGCGCGCGGCTTCGGCCAGCAGGCGCAAGAACACGCCGGGCACCGAACCGCTGAGCGGCTGCCCGGCGGAATCGTCGCAGCGCACGCCGTAGCGCGCCAGTTCGGCAGCCACCCGGCGGGCAAGGTCGCGGTCGGGCGTAATAAGGGCCGCCGTCCGTTCCGGGGTTTCGAGCGCGTGGCGCAGGGCGACGGCGATCATCATCGCCTCCTCCTGCGGGCTGCCGGCATCAATGCGGCTGATCTCGGCAATGGCCGCGTCGAGATCGAGCGGCTCGGCGATATGATCTTCCGGCGCAGCAACCGAGAGCGCTTGGGCCAGCAACCGTGCCCGCGCGGGCACCGTCTGCGCCGCCCCGCCACACCCCGGCCAAATCGCCACCGCCGTGCGCGGCAGATCGAGCGCGCTCAGCAAATCCTGCAACCCCGCTTGCGGATGGGTCGGATGCTCCGGCAGCAGCGCCCATTCCGCTTCGGGCATATCGGTATCGAGCCCCGGCAGGATCACGTCGCCCTGCGGGAGTTGGGCAATCACCGCGATCAACTCCCGCGCCGATTTCTGACTGCCCGTCGTGCCCGCCACGATCACGCGGCCCGGCGGCGGGGTTTCGGCCCAAACTTGCGCTTGCAGTCGAATGAGCGTGTCGCGCCGGTCGATCGGGTCCAGTGCCTGCTCTTCCGCCAAGACCAGCGGCCAAGTTTCGGTAACGATGCGCAGAAAATCGAGGGTGATCTGCCAATGGTGGGCGAGGCTTTCGGGCACGAGGTTCGTAAGCCCGTCGAAGCCCAGCCCCTCCGCCTGCGCCTGATTCATCAGCCGCGCCAGTTCCGCCGCGAGCGCCGCCGCCCGGTCGAGCGGCAAGCCAGGGTCGCGCGCGCGGATCAATTGCGCCAACATCGCTTGACGGCGCACCGGCGGAATTGCGGGCGGCAGGGAAGCCGCGAGACTGCCAACGGCAATCGAATCGCTGAAGGTCAGATCGTCATCGTCGATATCGCCCAGCGCGCTGAAGCTCGGCAGCACCAAGGCCCGGCCTTGGGCCGCGCGCAAAAAGGCGTCGCGGATCGTCCGGCACGCCCGGCGCGACGGGAGCAGCAAGCGCAGACGGGCAAAGGCCAGCGGGTCGCGGTCGGCGTCCGGGAGGAGCCCCCGCACCAGCGCGTCAGCAAAGCCGATTCCAGCGGGGATTGTATAAAGCGCCACGGGACCCCCGCCGATCGATTAGAACTTCAGCTTCAAGAACTCAAGCCGCCCCGCCCAGGAGGCCCCGCCTTCCAGCGTGATCGTACGCGCATCCGCCGTGGCGCCGGGGACGAAGCTGATGACCAGCGGGTCACGCGGCAAACCATCGCCCAAGCGCTCGGGCCATTCGATTAGAATAATCCCGCCGAACGCATCATCGAGCCCGAGTTCATAGGCGTCGCTGGCGTCGCGCAGGCGGTAGAGATCGAAATGGGTAATCAGGCCGGACGGCAACTCATAGGATTGCACCAGCGTAAACGTGGGGCTGGGAACCTCAATCGGAACCCCAGCCCGCGCCTGAATGAAGGCACGGGCAAAGGCGCTTTTGCCCATGCCGAGATCGCCGCGCAGGGCAATAACATCGCCCTTATCGGCAATCGCGGCCAATTCCTGCGCAAGGCTTTGGGTGGCCGCAAGATTTTGGGCGTGGGTGGTGACGGAGGTCGCGGACTGAACGGTAATTTTCATGATGGTCTTAGCGTACCGGAAAAGCGGAAAGGCGCAAAGATCGCAAACCGCAACACCCCCGTGCGGCAAATCCCCAAACCGGGAGGGGTTGCATCGCCGCGGGAGCCGCGCCACTCTGCGGACCAATTGGCGTATGACGAGAATGTGAGAAGGCTTATGACGGTTAAGACCGACGTGGTGATTATTGGGGCGGGCCCCGTGGGGCTGTTTGCGGTGTTCGAATGCGGCATGCTACGCCTCAAGGCTCATGTGATCGATACTTTGGCCGAGGCGGGCGGCCAATGCACCGCGCTTTATCCCGAAAAGCCGATCTACGATATTCCGGCCCATCCCGCTATTTCCGGCGCGGATCTCATCGATAATCTGATGCAGCAGGCCGCCCCCTTTGCGCCGACCTTCCATTTCGGCGAACAGGTCATGAGCCTTACCCGCACCGAAGCGGGCACTTGGCGCGTGGTGACGTTGAAGGGCACCACCCTGGAAGCGCCGGTGGTGATGATCGCCGCAGGCTGCGGCGCGTTCGGCCCGAACCGTCCGCCGCTCGACGGGCTAGAGGCTTATGAGGCCACCGGCGGCGTTCACTATTTCGTGCAACGGCGCGAAGCCTTTCGCGGCAAGAAGGTGGTGATCGCGGGCGGCGGCGATTCGGCGGTCGATTGGGCGATTTCCTTGGCGGAGGTTGCGGCCCGCGTGCAGGTAGTCCACCGCCGCCCCAAGTTCCGCGCGGCCCCAGAAAGCGCCGCGCGCCTCGATCAACTCGCCAAAGATGGCGCGATTGATCTGGTCATTCCCTATCAATTGGCGGGGCTTGAGGGCGCGAACGGCGTGCTGTCCGGCGTGGTGGTGGAAACCTTGGACGGCCAGCACCGCACGCTAGAGGCCGATCATCTACTCCCCTTCTTCGGCCTCGCCATGACCTTGGGGCCGATTGCCGACTGGGGCCTGAACCTGGAGCGCAACCAGATCGCCGTAACCCAGGCCACCGCCGCGACTTCCGCCCCCGGCATTTTTGCGATTGGCGATATTGCGACCTACCCCGGCAAGCTGAAGCTCATCCTGTCGGGCTTTGCCGAAGCCGCCTCCGCCGCCCATTCCGCCCACGCCATCGTTCACCCCGGCGAAGTGGTGCATTTCGAATATTCGACGACGAAAGGCGTGCCGGGCGGGGCGTAAACCAAAAGGGTGGCGCGGGCGAAAATTCCTCCCATACTCGTCAGCCTTAGCAGGAGAAAATACACCAATGAAAAAAACGGTTCTTTGTTATGGGGATTCGCTGACGTGGGGAGCGGATGCGGCGAGCGGCGAGCGGCATAATTTTGAAGATCGCTGGCCGACTGTGTTGCAAGCCGCGCTGGGGCCATCGGTCGAGGTGATCGCGGAAGGCCTTGGGGGTCGGACAACCGCCTATGACGATGGTCTTGCAGACTGCGACCGCAATGGCGCCCGGCTGTTGCCGACCCTTCTTCAAACCCATTGTCCGCTTGATCTGGTCATCTTGATGCTGGGCACGAACGATCTGAAGCCCATCATCCACGGAACCGCCATCGGCGCGCGGCAGGGGATGAAGAAGTTGGTTAGCCTTGTCCGCTTTCATGACTGGGGACAGGCCTATAAGGACCCCGAGATTCTCATTGTTTCGCCCCCGCCGCTTTGCGAGACGAATAACCCTCTCTTCGCCCGTATATTTCAGGGCGGGGTTCCAGAGGCGCAAAAGCTGGCACCCCTCTATGCCGATCTGGCCGATCAACTCGGCTGCGCGTTCTTTGATGCGGGAACGGTTGCCCGAACAACGCCCGTCGATGGCGTTCATCTTGACGCAGAATATACCCGCGCCATTGGGCGCGGGCTCGAACCTGTCGTTCGGCGTATTCTAGGGCTTTAAAGAGCCACTCGCGTCGTGCGTCTTATTGAACGCACGACGCGAGTTCATTGGCCAGATCTTACGCCGCAAGCCCGCCATCGATATTCAGCGTCGTGCCGGTGATGTAGGAGGCTTCCGGGCTTGCGAGGAATAGCACGCCCGCCGCCACTTCTTCGGGCGTGCCATAGCGTTTGAACAGGGTCGAATTGCGCAGCAACTCCTCCACCGGCCCTTCAGCCGGGGCCATTTCGGTGCCGATGGGGCCGGGTTGAACCACGTTCACAGTGATCTTGCGCGGGGCCAGATCATGGGCCGCGCCCTTAGAGTAGCCGAGCACGGCGGATTTCGTTGCGGTATAATCGGCGATACCGGGGAAAGGCACCTGAACATTCACACAAGAGCCGATGGTGATGATGCGCCCGCCTTCGGACAACAGCGGGGAAGCCGCGCGGATCGCCGTCACCACGCCCGAAACATTCACCGCCCACAGCCGGTCAAGCGCCGCGATATCGGCGTCGGGCGCGTCCACCGGGCTGCCCGCGAAAACCCCGGCGTTATTCACCAGAATATCGAGCCGCCCGAACTGGGCGTGAACCTTTTGCACGAGGGCTTTCACCTGGGTCGCGTCGGCTTGATCGGCCTGGAAGGCGACCGCCTTGCCGCCCGCCGCGATGATGGCGGCAACGACCGCGTCGGCGGCAGCGGAAGACGCATTATAGCTAAGGGCAACCGTCGCGCCGTCCACCGCCAGCGCTTTGGCCGAGGCCGCGCCAATCCCGCGTGAGCCGCCGGTGACGAGGGCAATTTTACCAGAAAGTTTCTGAGCCATTATAAGGGGGTCTTTCGAGAGGGGGCTTTGCCGAAGGACTGGCGAAACCGCGTTTTATACTGTACGGTACAAATATGCCTCCCTAGAACCGATGGCAAGCTATTTTTGTACTAAGCGGTAAAATATCATGACAGATCCCTACTCCCCCAAATCCTGCTCGCCAGGCCGCCCGCGCGCATTCGATCCCGATAGGGTGTTGGATGCGGCTTTGCCGGTCTTTTGGGAAAAAGGCTATGAGGCCACGTCGCTGACCGATCTGACCGACGCGATGGGTATAAACCGCCCGAGCCTCTATGCCGCTTTCGGCAATAAGGAGGGGGTGTTTCTGCGGGTGATGGAACGCTATGGGGCGCAATATCTGGATTTTCTGGAGAGGGCACTCTCGCAGAAAACCGCCGCCGAGGTGATCCGGGCCATATTGCGCGGGTCGGCGAAAGCGCAAACCCAGCCGGGCCGCCCGCCGGGGTGCCTACTGCTCAGCACCCATCTCCCCGACGATGAAACCGCGCAAAGCCTGCGCGACGCTTTGATGGAACAACGCAATTTAGCGGGTCGAGCCCTCACCGCCCGGCTAAAGCGCGCCGCCGCCGAAGGCGATTTACCCGCCGATGTGGTACCGGAAACCCTCGCCGGGACCGTGACCGCCCTCTGTCGCGGCATGGCCATCGACGCCGCGTCGGGCGCGACGCGGGCGCAGCTTTTAGAGGTGGCAGCGTTTTCGGCAAACGCACTCGCCCGGCGACTGACCCAGTCCCCGGGCTAAGCGCGGCAGATTTAGGCGACCGTCAGCAACCTTTTATCGGTGGCGGCTTCGCGGATCGCCTTTTGCAGCTTCTCGAAGGCGCGCACTTCGATTTGGCGCACGCGCTCCCGGCTGATGCTATAGCGCTGGGACAAGTCTTCGAGCGTTTGCGGCTCTTCGGACAGGCGACGGGCGACCAGAATGGTGCGTTCGCGCTCGTTGAGTTGCGCCAGGGCGTCGTTCAGCAGCACGCGGCGCTTGCTCGATTCATCGTGTTCGGCCAGGGCGGCTTCTTGGCTTTCGGTTTCATCGACCAGCCAATCTTGCCACTCGCCGTCGCCATCGATGCGCAAGGGCGCGTTCAGGCTATGATCGGGCGCGCCAAGGCGGCGGTTCATCTGCACCACATCGTCTTCGCTCACGGCGAGGTCGGTTGCGATTTTCGCCACCTGCTCCGGCGTCATATCGCCATCGTCAATCGCGCGCATCTGGCCCTTCAGCCGGCGCAGATTGAAGAACAGCTTCTTCTGCGCCGCCGTGGTGCCCATCTTTACGAGGCTCCAGCTATGCAGGATATATTCTTGAATCGCGGCGCGGATCCACCACATGGCATAAGTAGCAAGGCGGAAACCCTTGTCGGCATCAAAGCGCTTCACCGCCTGCATCATGCCAACATTGCCTTCGGAGATAAGCTCGGAGACCGGCAAACCGTAGCCCCGATAACCCATAGCGATTTTGGCGACAAGGCGCAGATGGCTCGTGACCATCTTATGCGCAGCTTCAATATCGCCTTCGTCTTTGAATTTTTTGGCGAGGGAAAACTCATCCTCAACCGTCAGCATCGGGAACTTCCGAATTTCCGAAAGATACCGGGATAGATTTCCATCGCTTCCAATGATCGGCAAGCTCGCGGCCATGATGAACCCTCCTATGGCGTTCGTGTGTCGGGGGGACTCCCCCTGGGCAGGCTCCTGGTCCGAGTTCGGCACCCAATTCTGCGGTGCGCTGACGCTATCTCCCAAAAAAGGCGAGATAATGTCGGGATAACCCCTCGGATGTTCAGAGCATATCGCACCTTAACACTGTTTCAAGTGCTATTTTAGGCCTGTTCTAAAAAAGCCTCCAACGCTGCCAAGTCCGGCGGCAACGGACTTTCAAAGAGAAGATGCTCCCCCGATACCGGGTGAATGAACCCCAGCGCCGCCGCGTGCAGCGCTTGGCGCTCCCATCCCTTTACGTAGGCGGCGATCTGATCCCAGCGCGTTAGGGCCGAAGATTTTTGCACGCCGCGTAGGGAGGAGAGCGATTGCTTCGACGGCTGGCCGTACACCGGGTCGCCCAACAGCGGGTGCCCGCGCTGGGTGAGGTGAACGCGAATCTGGTGGGTGCGCCCGGTTTCAAGGCGGCAGGCCAGTTGCGTCACCAAAGGCACATCGGGCACGCCGTAGCGGGCGAGGGTTTCGTAACAGGTCACGGCGGGCTTGCCCTTGGCGGTAATAGCCATGCGCTTCCGATCCGTCGGGTGGCGACCAATAGCGCCCTCAATGCGGTCTTCCAGCGGCACCGGCCCGCCCCACACGAAGGCGCGATAGGTGCGATCCACCGAATGGTCGGCAAACTGCGCCGACAGATGCGCGTGGGCCGTATCGGTTTTCGCCACCACCAGAATGCCGCTGGTTTCCTTATCGATGCGATGGACGATGCCGGGCCGCGCCACCCCGCCGATGCCGGTCAAGCTATCGCCGCAATGGTAGAGGAGCGCGTTCACCAACGTGCCATCCGCGTTGCCCGGCGCGGGGTGAACCACCATTCCGGCGGGCTTATTGATGACGATCACGCTGGCGTCTTCATACAGAATCGTCAGCGGAATATCCTGGGGCAGCGGAATGGCCGATTCAGCTTCCGGTAAGCGCAGCGCGAAGATCTGCCCTGCTTTGACCCGGCCCGAGGGCTCCGTTACTGTCTGCCCGGATAGGGGGCCGTCCTCCTCGCCTTCGTCGGGAAGTTCCACCAGCGTCATAAGCTGGCCCGCTTCGATGAGGGCCTTGAGGCGCGAGCGCGACAGATCGGGCAGCAAACTTGCCAAGGCACGGTCCAGCCGTTCGCCCGCCAACTCTTCGGAGATGGTGAGAATCGGGGTGGGTGTCATGGCAGTACGGAGGGCATAAAAGTGGCGGCGTTGAAGGCTTTGGTCATTGGAATGGGAATTCTCATCATCGTGGGCGTCGTAGTGCTGTTCGCTACCTTAGCCTCTCGCATGGCCGGGAATAAACAGGCTTGGGAGAGCCGCGTTAGCTTGCCAGAAGGTTTCGGCCTGGTTGGCGTCGCCGGAACGCAAGACCGGGTGATCCTGCACACGCGCGGCCCCAAGGGCGAAGCCCTGTTGCTCGCCGTCGATCCCACGACCGGCAAAACCCTGGGCCGCATTGCGATTGAAGGGGCTGCGCCATGAATACCAAGCTGAATTTCGCCTCCGACAATGTCGCGCCAGTTCCGCAAGAGATTCTGGAAGCGATTGCGGTGGCCAATCAATCCAGCGCCATGCCTTACGGCGCGGATGATATGACCGCCCTCGCCCTGCGCCGGTTCCGCGAACTCTTTGAGTGTGACCTTGAAATGATCGCGGTCGCCACCGGCACCGCCGCCAATGCCCTGGCGCTCGCCTGCATCTGCCCGCCCTGGGGCGAAATCTATTGCCATGCCGACGCCCATATCACCGAAAGCGAATGCGGCGCGCCGGAGTTTTTCACCAATGGCGCGAAGCTGGTGCATATCCAGGGTGAGAACGGCAAGATCACGCCCGACGCCCTGAGCCGCACCCTGGCCGCGACCGCGCCGGGCAATCCGCAGAAAACCCAACCGGCGGCGCTCTCCCTCAGCCAAGCCACCGAATGCGGCACGCTCTACCAGCCCGATGAAATCCGCACGCTGAGCGAAATCGCCCACGCCCATGGGCTGAAGGTGCATATGGATGGCGCGCGCTTCGCCAATGCCGTCGCCACCCTGGCAACCGCCCCTTCGGAAATCACCTGGGAAGCCGGGGTGGATGTTCTGTCGTTTGGGGCCACCAAAAACGGCGCGATGGCGGCGGAAGCCGTGCTGTTTTTCGATCCCAACCTGGCGGCCGAAGCCGCCTTTCGCCGCAAGCGCGGCGGGCATCTGTTTTCGAAAATGCGCTTCCTCTCGGCCCAACTCGCCGCCAGCCTTGCCGATGGGCGCTGGCTATCGTGGGCCAATCAGGCGAATCTGATGGCCGAGCGCATGGTCTCCGGCCTGCTGCGCGTGCCGGGCACCCGGCTGCTCTATCCGCGCGAGGCCAATGAGGTTTTCGTCACCGTGCCCGAAGGCGTCGCCGATGGGCTCGAAGCCGAGGGCATCGGCTTCTACCGCTGGGGCGGGCCGGGGTCGTCGGACCTGCGGTTTGTCACCAACTGGGGGACGAAGCCGGAGGATGTCGATTATCTTGTGGATCGGGCGCTGATGCACGCGGCGCGCGGGGGGCGAACCGCTTAGATTGGCTCCAAAGCGCAATCCCGCCTTGCCGGAAAACCGCTTGTCGCCCCGCGCTTAACCCCGCTAACTGGTTGCATGGATAACCAATCGTCCGCCGCCATCGCGGCTGCACCGAAACCCCTGCCCTTTCCGCTCCTGGCCGCCGTGCTTGGCCTGATGTCGATGTTCGGGGCCATTTCCATCGATATGTATCTTCCGGCGCTGCCCGCGCTGGAGGCGGCATTGCAGGCCGATCCGGCGCTGATTCAAATGACGCTCGGCGGGTTTTTGCTCGGCTTTGGGCTGGCGCAACTGCTGTTCGGCCCGCTGTCCGATTCCATCGGGCGGCGGCCGGTGCTGATTGGCGGTATCCTTCTGTACATTATCGGCAGCATTCTGTGTGCGACCGCCGACACCGCCGCCTCGCTCGTCGTCGCCCGGCTGTTGCAGGGCCTTGGCGCGTCCGCCGGGCCGGTGATGGCGCGGGCAATGGTGCGCGACCTGTATAGCCGCGACGAATCGGCGAAAATGTACTCGATTCTGATGCTGCTGATGGGGGCCGCGCCAATGATTGCCCCGGTCGCGGGCGGGCAGTTGCTGGTCTATTTTGACTGGCGGGCGATTTTCTGGACGCTGACGGCGTTCGGCACTCTCTGCCTCATCGTGGCGTCCGTCTTCGCGCCCGAGACCCTGCCGCGCACGCGCCGCAGCCGGGGATCAATCCTCACAGCGCTGCACCATTACCGCGACCTGCTGCATTCCCGCCGGTTTCTCGGCTATAGCCTAACCCTTGGGTTCGTCTATGCCGCCATGTTCACCTATATTTCCGGCACGCCGCACGTTTACATCACGGTGATGGGGGTGAGCCCGCAGAACTTCGGCTACCTCTTTGGGGTGAATGTGGTCGGGATGATGATTCTCTCCGCCATCAACAGCCGCATTGTCACCCGCGTCGGTTCGGACCGGATGTTGACCTACGGGCTCATGCTGATGTTGTTAGGGGCCGTGCTGCTGCTCATCACCGGACTTGGCGGCCTGTTCGGTATTCCGGGGATTGCCGTGCCCTTATTTATTTTGCTGGCGTCCCTCGGGATGGTTGGCGCGAACGGAACGGCGGGGGCGCTCGCCGCTTTTCCGACGATGGCCGGGGCGGCGTCGGCCTTAGGCGGCGTGCTGCCCTTCGTTGTGGGCACCGGCGCGGGCTTCGTGCTGGGGCTTTTTCACGATGCCTCGGCCCGACCGATGGCGATTATAATGTTTACGCTGGTGGTTTTGGGCGTTCTCACGCACCGTCTTCTGGTTGTAAAGACCAACGCGAGCTAATCCCATGCCGGACCCTGCCTATGATCCCCTGACGATAGCGGTGATTGGGGCGGGCGTTGGCGGATTGGCAGCAGCGTGTTTTCTGGCGGAAAGCGGGCATCGGGTAACGCTGATCGAAGCTTTCGCCGAACCGAAGCCGCTCGGCTCCGGCCTGCTGTTGCAACCCATTGGCCTTGCCGCGCTCTCCCTACTCGGGCTCGACCGACCCGTGATCGCCCAGGGCAGCCGGATTTCCAATCTCTACGGGCGCGCGGTGGGTGGAAAGTTAGCGCTGCTGAACGTGCGCTATGATGCACTCGCGCCCAATCTCTTCGGCATCGGCACGACGCGCGCGGCGTTATTCGAGACCCTGCTTCAAGCCGCGCAAGATTATGGCGTTCAGATCGAAACCGATGCGCCGGTCTTGACCCTGGACGGGCTCGACCTCAACGGCCCCGGCGTGACGGTGATAACCCGCCGCCAGCGCTTCGGCCCCTTCGATCTGGTGATCGACGCCAGCGGCACCAACTCGCGCCTGCGCCCGCAGTTCGGCGACATCCTACGCGACCGGCCCTATCCCTTCGGCGCGCTCTGGGGCTTGGTCGATCTTACCGGAACCGACTTTGCCGCCGACCGGCTCGACCAGCGCTACGCCCGTGCCCGCCATATGATTGGCGTTCTGCCCGTGGGGCCGCGCGCCGATGGCACAGGGCTGCGCGGCGCTTTCTTCTGGAGCCTTCCGACGCAAGATTTCACCCCTTGGCGGGAAACCCCGCTGACGGTTTGGCGCGACGCGGTGCGCCGCCTGTGGCCGGAAACCGCCCCCCTGTTGGCCCAGATTACCGACCATGATCAACTTGCCCGCGCCGCCTATAGTGACGTGATGCTGGCGCGGCCCGATAATGGGCGGTTGCTGTTCATCGGCGATGCCGCCCATTGCACCAGCCCGCAACTGGGGCAAGGCGCGAACCTCGCCCTGCTCGACGCCCTGGTGCTCAGCCGGGTGCTGGCCGAGGGCTCCCACACGCTCAAACAGGCGCTCATCCGCTACCGAAAGACCCGCCACCGGCACCAGCGCTTCTACCAATGGGCCAGCCGCGCGCTGACGCCCTTCTTTCAGTCGGACTCGCGCCTGCTGCCCTGGCTGCGGTACCCGCTCTGTGCCCTGCCCTGCTGGTTTCCGCTAACCCAGTGGATCGGCGCGCAGGTGCTCGCAGGGGTGAAAACGGGGATATTCTCCCGCATCGATCCGGCGGGTTGGGCCCCGGCCTATGGCCTCAGCGCCCCTGGCCAAGCGCGCGCGTCCGGCTTTCGCGATGTGGGGGTAGCCCTCAGCTTCGCGTCGATTCTTGTCGATGGCGGGGATGTAGGCGGCGGCAATAGTTCCAGCGCGGATGGGGGCGACGGCGGTGGGGGCGGCGATTAGCTTTGCGGCGTTTTCCCCGTTCCGTCGTCAATCGGGGCCGGGGCTTGCCCCTGGGGCAGCGATACTTTTACCGAAGCCGGGAGGCCCGGCAGTTTCGGCAAACTCGCCAATAGATCACGCAAACGCAGGACCATTGAGTCAAGGGCCGTGTAAATCACTTCGACACCATAGCCCGCCAAAAAGGCAATCGCCCCAGCCGCGACCGGATCGGTGGGGTTCACGGGGGCTTGGGCGAGGTTCGAAAGCACGCTTTCATCGCCCAAGAACGGGCGGAAGTAGCTGACGAAAGCAAACGCCATAACGCCGCCGATCAGGTTTCGCACGATGTAATAATAGGCATCGGTAATATACAGCGTTCGGTCCCGAACCCGGGCATACAGCAGTCGCATCGAATAAATCGAAGAGGCGAGAACGCCGATCATAAAATAGAAAAAGCTTTGAAAAATATCCTGCCACACCCATGGCTCGAACCCCCAGGCGATAGCTTTGCCCGTGTCTATCCGTAAGTTCGCCAGGAGTGGGTTCAGAATAACGAGAACCAAGGCACCCAAGAGAATCGCGATCTGAACGCGGATCAAGTGGCTCACGGGATCGCGCAGCCCGTCACTCTCAAAATCATGGGCAACGGCAATGGAGGTTGGCGTAACCGGCGCGATCAGGCGCGAGAGTTGATCGTACAGCCCGATCACATCCGCTAAAAACACCGCCGTTCCAGCCTGCTGCGGATCGTTAAACTGCGTGCGCACAGCGGCGTATTTTTGAATGATATCGCTGCCCAACTCGAATTTTTGCGATTGGGCGCAATAGAGAATCATGCGCTGAAGCGCGTCGATTTTCGTGGCCAGAAAGGCGTGCGAATCGGAATCGGGTACGGGAGCCGCAGGCAAAGGGAGTGTCATTGCACCTAGACCAAGCCGTTAACAGGGTAACAGCCTATCCTATTGCGCGAGTAATCACCAAGCCCCTTCGCCAAAAAAAAGAAAACCCCCGGCAGCAGGCGCTACCGGGGGTTTCGTGTCTTAAACGTCTATTTACGCGCTTTCGCGTTCGTCCGTCAGCGCCTCGCCAGGGGCTTCGGCGGCAAGGACGACCTTGTCGCGCTCGGCGGCCACGCGGCGGAATTCCGCCACGATGGAGCCCGTCCCCGCCGGGATGAGGCGACCGACGATGACGTTTTCCTTCAGACCGTTCAGCGTATCGGTTTTGCCCGATACTGCGGCTTCGGTCAGCACGCGGGTGGTTTCCTGGAAGGAGGCCGCCGAGATGAACGAGTTCGTCTGCAGCGACGCCTTGGTGATGCCTTGCAGCACCGGATGCCCGTGCGCGGGGCGCAGGCCTTCCTTTACCAACTTCCGGTTTTCGGCGTCATATTCCAGCTTATCGACCTGTTCGCCGACGAGGTAAGTGCTATCACCCACTTCGTCGATTTCGATCTTTTGCAACATCTGCCGGACGATCACTTCGATATGCTTATCGTTGATCTTCACGCCCTGCAGACGATACACGTCCTGGATTTCATTGGTCAGATAATTGGCCAAGGCTTCGATGCCGAGCACGCGCAGAATATCGTGCGGAACCGGATTCCCGTCCATCAGAAGGTCGCCCTTCTGCACATAATCGCCTTCGTGCACGCTGATATGCTTGCCCTTGGGGATCATATATTCGACGGCTTCGCGGCCTTCCTCGGTCGGGACCACCAGAATGCGGCGCTTGGTCTTATAATCGCGGCCAAATTCAACGCGGCCCTCGGATTCCGAGATGATCGCATAATCTTTCGGCTTGCGCGCTTCGAAGAGTTCGGCGACGCGCGGCAGACCCCCGGTGATATCGCGGGTCTTGGAGCTTTCGCGCGGGATACGCGCCACCACGTCCCCGGCCTTCACCCGCTGCGCATTCTCGATGGAGAGAATGGCATCGACGGGCAGGAAATACCGGGCTTCGAGGCCGTTTTGCAGCTTAATCGCCTCGCCCTTTTCGTCGCGCAGCATAATGCGCGGCTTGAGGTCCGCACCGCGCGTCTGCTGACGCCAGTCGGTGACGACGCGGTTCGAAATTCCGGTCGCTTCGTCCATGACTTCGCGGATGGAGAGACCATCGACGAGGTCGACGTAATGGGCGACGCCCTCCTGCTCGGCGATGATCGGCAGGGTGTAGGGGTCCCACTCGGCCAAGCGCTGACCTTTAACAACCGGCTTGGTTTCGTCGAACATCAGCTTCGAGCCATAGGGCAGGCGATGACGGGCACGGTCGCGCCCTTCAGCATCTTGCAAAATCAGCTCGACATTGCGGCCCATGACGATCTGGAAGCCCTGACCATTCATCACAACCGTGCGGTTGATGAACTTGATCGTCCCGTCATGGGTGGCTTCGATCGAGGATTGTTCCGCCCCGCGCTGCACCGCGCCGCCGATGTGGAAGGTACGCATCGTAAGCTGGGTGCCCGGCTCGCCGATGGATTGCGCGGCAATAACACCGACCGCTTCGCCCTGGTTAACCTGGGTGCCGCGCGCCAGATCGCGCCCGTAGCAGGTGGCGCAAACGCCGACATGGCTTTCGCAGGTCAGCACCGAGCGGATCAGGATCGAGTCGATCCCGGCTTTCTCGACCTGCTCCACCGCGTCTTCGTCGAGGATCACCCCAGCCTTACAAATCAATTGCTTGGTCTTCGGGTGAACGATATCGGCCACCGAGCAGCGCCCGAGGATGCGTTCGGCGAGCGGCGAGATCACTTCACCGCCGTCCACGACGGCGCGGATGGTGATGCCCTGCTGCGTGCCGCAATCATCTTCGGTGATGATACAATCCTGCGCCACGTCCACGAGACGGCGGGTAAGATACCCGGAGTTCGCGGTTTTGAGCGCGGTATCGGCCAAGCCCTTACGCGCACCGTGGGTGGAGTTGAAGTACTCCAGCACGGTCAGGCCTTCTTTAAAGTTCGAAATAATCGGGGTTTCGATGATTTCACCCGACGGCTTCGCCATCAAGCCGCGCATCCCAGCAAGCTGCTTAATCTGCGCCGCCGAACCACGCGCCCCGGAGTGGGCCATCATGTAAACCGAGTTCAGTTTGCCCGAGCCGTGAACGGCCTGCATGGTCTTCATCATGGCGTCAGCGACCTTTTCAGTGCACTGCGACCAGACGTCCACGACCTTATTGTATTTTTCGCCCTGGGTGATCAGACCATCGAGATACTGTTGTTCGTATTCTTTGATCTTTTCCTGGGCTTCATCCACCAAACCGCCCTTGGCTTCGGGGATAATCATATCGTCCTTACCGAAGGAAATCCCCGACCGGCAGGCGTGGCCGAAGCCCAGCGCCATCATGCGGTCGGCGAAGATCACGGTCTCTTTCTGACCGCAATGGCGGTAGACGATATCGATGATCGACGAAACTTCCTTCTTGGTGAGCTGACGGTTCACCAGATCGAAGCTGACCAGAACACTTTTCGGCAGAATTTCGGCCATAATCATACGGCCCGCCGTGGCGCGCACGTCGAGCTGCACGGGCTTGCCCGCTGCATCCACCGTCGTCCAACGGCCCCGAACCGGCGTGTGCAGATGCAGGGTCTTTTCCTGCAAAGCCGCTTCGATTTCCGAGATGTTGGAATAGTAAGGCACGCGCAGGCCAACCAGCTTGCTGCGTTTTGCGGCAAGTTCGGCACCCAAGGGCTTCGGATAATTAGTATCGCCTTCGCGCAGGATGAGCTTGCCATTGGTGATGGCGGCATCAATCTCGGCGTCGGTCAGCCCGCTGATGTCGATTTCATCCGTCAGGCGGCGGAAATCTTCCATCGAGAGGTAATAGAGACCCAGAACAATATCCTGGCTCGGCACGATGATCGGCTTGCCGTTCGCGGGCGAGAGGATGTTGTTGGTCGACATCATCAACACGCGGGCTTCAAGCTGGGCTTCCAGCGAGAGCGGCACGTGAACGGCCATTTGGTCCCCGTCGAAGTCGGCATTAAACGCCGTACAAACGAGCGGATGCAGTTGGATGGCCTTGCCTTCGATCAGCGTCGGCTCAAAGGCTTGAATGCCAAGGCGATGCAGCGTCGGCGCGCGGTTCAGCATCACCGGATGTTCGCGGATCACCTCTTCGAGGATATCCCACACTTCCGGGCGCTCTTTTTCCACCATGCGCTTTGCCGCTTTGATGGTGCTAGCGTGACCGTAAAGCTCAAGCTTGGCGTAGATGAACGGCTTGAAGAGTTCGAGCGCCATCTTCTTCGGCAAGCCGCACTGATGCAGCTTCAATTCCGGCCCGACGACGATAACCGAACGGCCCGAATAATCGACGCGTTTCCCGAGCAAGTTCTGACGGAAGCGGCCCTGCTTACCCTTCAGCATGTCGGACAGCGACTTCAGCGGACGCTTGTTCGCGCCGGTGATGACGCGGCCACGGCGGCCGTTATCGAACAGCGCATCCACCGCTTCTTGCAGCATGCGCTTTTCGTTGCGGACGATAATGTCCGGCGCCTTCAACTCGATCAGCCGCTTCAAGCGGTTGTTACGGTTGATAACGCGGCGGTAGAGATCGTTCAGATCGGAGGTGGCAAAGCGGCCACCATCCAGCGGCACCAGCGGGCGCAACTCGGGCGGAATGACCGGAACGACTTCCAGAATCATCCATTCCGGGCGCGAGCCCGAGGCGTGGAAGGCTTCGACCAGCTTCAGGCGCTTCACCAGCTTCTTGCGGCGCGCTTCCGAGGCGGTTTCGCGCAGCTCAACCTTCAGCGTTTCAACTTCATCTTCCAGATCGATCTGCACGAGCATATCGCGCAGCGCTTCCGCACCAATCTTGGCGGTGAAATTCTCTTCGCCGTAATCATCCTGGGCCTTCAGGTAATCTTCTTCCGACAGAAGCTGCTTCAGCTTCAGTGGGGTCAGGCCCGGCTCGATGACGACGTAGTTTTCGAAGTACAGAACGCGCTCGAGATCTTTCAGCGTCATATCGAGCAGCAGGCCGATACGGCTGGGGAGCGACTTCAAGAACCAAATATGCGCAACCGGCGAGGCCAGTTCGATATGGCCCATCCGCTCGCGCCGAACCTTGGCGAGCGTTACTTCAACGCCGCATTTTTCGCAGATAATGCCGCGATACTTCATGCGCTTGTACTTACCGCACAAGCATTCGTAATCCTTAATCGGGCCGAAAATGCGGGCGCAGAACAAACCGTCCCGTTCCGGCTTGAAGGTACGATAGTTGATGGTCTCAGGCTTTTTGACTTCGCCGAACGACCAGGACCGGATGCGCTCCGGGCTGGCGATCGAGATCTTGATCTCGTCAAAGCTCTGCGGGCTGGTCACTTGACCAAAGAGATTCATCAACTCGTTCATGTCTTACTCCTGCTAGCCCTCGGGCCAGCCTGTTAGAAGACTCGTACTTCTAAGGTCCGAGACGCTGAAAGAACCGCGCGACTAAGCGCGGTTTTCCAGTTCCACATTCAAGCACAGCGACCGCAGTTCCTTCACGAGCACGTTGAAGGATTCAGGGATACCCGCCTCGAAGTTATCGTCGCCGCGCACGATGGCTTCGTACACTTTGGTACGACCCGACACGTCATCCGACTTCACGGTGAGCATTTCCTGGAGCGTATAGGCCGCGCCGTAAGCTTCGAGCGCCCACACTTCCATTTCCCCGAAGCGCTGACCACCGAACTGCGCCTTACCGCCCAGCGGCTGCTGGGTAACAAGGCTGTACGGGCCGATGGAACGCGCATGGATCTTGTCGTCGACCAAGTGATGCAGCTTCAACATATAGATGTAGCCAACGGTCACGGAGCGGTCGAAGGGCTCACCGGTACGACCATCGACCAGGGTCATCTGACCCGAGCGATGGATACCGGCTTTCTCCAGCATATGAACAATGTCTTCTTCCCGCGCCCCGTCGAAAACCGGGGTGGCGAAAGGAATACCGCGCGTCAAATTCTGCGCCAGTTCCAAAGTCTCGCCTTCGTTAAGGTCGGCGATATCTTCGCCATAGACCTTATCGCCGTAGATATCTTTGAAGTAAGCGTGCAGCGGGCCGGTATCGTGTTTGCCTTCGCGGCGGAAGGTATCCATCAGGTCTTTGATCTGACGGCCCAAACCAGCGGACGCCCAACCCAAATGGGTTTCGAGAATCTGCCCGACGTTCATGCGGCTTGGCACGCCCAGCGGGTTCAAGACGATATCGACCGCCGTGCCGTCTTCGAGATAGGGCATATCTTCGATCGGCGTAATGCGGCTGATAACCCCCTTGTTACCGTGACGACCGGCCATCTTATCGCCCGGTTGCAGCTTGCGCTTCACCGCGACGAACACTTTGACCATCTTCATCACGCCCGGCGGCAGTTCGTCGCCGCGCTGGAGCTTTTCGACCTTGTTTTCAAAACGCTTGTTGAGGCGATCGATGGAGGCATCCATCTGCTTCTTCAAGGCTTCGAGATCGTCCAGCACCTTATCGTCGGACACGGCGATTTGACGCCATTGACCCGGCGTGAGACCCGCCAGCGTTTCGGTATCGACAATCGCGCCAGCCTTCACCCCGCGCGGACCCGAGGCAATGGTTTGACCCAGCAGCAGTTCCTTCAAACGACCATTGAAGCTGCGCTCCAGAATGGCGCGTTCGTCGTCGCGATCCTTGGCGAGGCGTTCGATTTCCAAGCGTTCGATGGCAATCGCGCGCTCGTCCTTATCGACGCCGCGCCGCGAGAAGACGCGGACTTCAACGATGGTGCCCGTCACGCCGGGCGGAACCCGCAGCGACGTATCGCGCACGTCCGAAGCTTTTTCCCCGAAGATGGCGCGCAGCAGTTTTTCTTCCGGCGTCATCGGCGATTCGCCCTTCGGCGTCACCTTACCCACCAGAATATCGCCCGCCTTCACTTCGGCACCGATGTAAACGATCCCGGCTTCGTCGAGGTTCTTCAGCGCTTCTTCACCGACGTTGGGGATATCACGGGTGATATCTTCTTGGCCAAGCTTAGTATCGCGCGCCATCACTTCGAACTCTTCGATGTGGATCGACGTAAACACGTCTTCCGACACGATGCGCTCGGAGATCAGGATCGAATCTTCGAAGTTGTAACCGTTCCAGGGCATGAACGCGACGAGCACGTTCCGGCCCAGCGCGAGTTCGCCCAGTTCGGTGGAAGGGCCATCGGCGATGATATCGCCCGCGTCCACAATATCGCCCACCTTCACCAGCGGACGCTGATTGATGCAGGTATTCTGGTTGGAGCGCTGGAACTTCAGCAGATTATAAATATCCACCGCCGAGGTCGAAGCGTCGGTCGCATCCGTCACCCGGATCACGATACGCGTCGCGTCGATCTGATCGACGATCCCGCCGCGTTTGGCCGAAATCGCCACGCCCGAGTCGCGCGCCACAGTCGCTTCCATGCCGGTGCCAACCAGCGGCGCTTCGGCCCGGATCAGCGGCACAGCCTGACGTTGCATGTTCGAGCCCATGAGGGCGCGGTTCGCATCGTCGTTTTCAAGGAAGGGAATGAGCGCTGCCGCAACCGACACCAACTGCTTCGGCGACACGTCGATGAGATCGATATCGACCGGACGGGCCACGATATATTCGCCGCCCTGACGGCTCGGCACCAACTCGCTGACGAAGCGCATATCGGAATCAAGTTCCGCATTCGCTTCAGCAATCGTGTAGCGGCCTTCTTCCATCGCGGAGAGGTAGACGACGTCGCTGGAGACGACCCCGTCTTTGACCTTGCGATAAGGGCTTTCGATAAACCCGTATTGGTTCACCCGCGCGTAAGTGGCGAGCGAGTTGATGAGACCGATATTCGGGCCTTCCGGCGTTTCAATCGGGCAGATACGGCCATAATGGGTCGGATGCACGTCGCGGACTTCGAAGCCCGCGCGCTCACGCGTCAAACCGCCCGGCCCAAGCGCCGACAGGCGGCGCTTATGGGTGATTTCCGAAAGCGGGTTGGTCTGATCCATAAACTGGCTGAGCTGCGACGAGCCAAAGAACTCGCGCACTGCCGCCGCTGCCGGCTTGGCGTTGATCAGATCGTGGGGCATGACCGTGTCGATTTCCACCGACGACATGCGCTCGCGAATGGCGCGTTCCATGCGCAGCAGGCCGAGACGATATTGATTTTCCATCAACTCGCCGACCGAGCGAACACGGCGGTTGCCGAGATGGTCGATATCGTCGATTTCGCCGCGACCGTCTTTCAGATCGCAGAGCAGCTTGACGATGGCGAGCACGTCATGCTTGCGCAGCACGCGCATCGTGTCCGGCACATCCAGGCCCAAGCGCGCGTTCATCTTCACGCGGCCCACCGCCGACAGATCATAACGTTCCGAATCAAAGAACAGATCGCCGAACAGCTTTTCCGCCGTCTCGAGGGTCGGCGGCTCGCCGGGGCGCATGACGCGGTAGATATCGATCAGCGCGTCTTCGCGGGTCTTATTCCGGTCCACGGCCAGCGTGTTGCGGATGTAGGGACCCACGTTCACATGATCGATATTCAGCGTTGGCAGGTCATTCACATTCACATCAGCCAGAGTTTCGAGAAGCTGTTCGCTAACCTCTTCCCCGGCTTCGACGTAAATTTCGCCCGTGATTTCATTGATGATATCGGCCGCCACATAGCGCCCAACCAGATCATCGGTCGGCACGATAACGGCTTCAAGACCTTCGGCGACAAGCTTATTCGCAAGGCGCGGCGTGATCTTGGTTTCTTTGGGCAGGCGGACTTCGCCGGTCGTCGCATCGACCAGATCATAGGCCAGCTTCATGCCCTTGAACTGTTCGGGACGGAACGGCATTTTCCAGCCGCCCGGCGTGCGCTCGAACGGGAGCGTTTCGTAGAAATGCTGCAAAATTTCTTCGGCGGGCATCCCCGTCGCTTCAAACGGGGCCAAAGTGCCACCGTCTTCCGCGCGCTTCACGCGCAGCTCTTCGGTCATCGCCGAATCGAGCGCCAGCATCAGCGTGGTCGCGGGCAATTTGCGGCGGCGGTCGATACGGACGTAGACGATATCCTTCGCGTCGAACTCGAAATCGAGCCAGGAGCCGCGATAGGGGATAACGCGCGCGGCAAACAGGTATTTCCCGGAGGAATGGGTCTTGCCGCGATCGTGATCGAAGAACACGCCCGGCGACCGGTGCATCTGGCTGACAATCACACGCTCGGTGCCGTTAATAATAAACGTCCCGTTGCCGGTCATCAGGGGCATATCGCCCATGTAAACTTCTTGTTCTTTAATGTCGCGGATCGACCGGGCACCCGTGTCCTCGTCGATATCCCACACGACCAGACGGAGCGTAACCTTCAGCGGTGCAGCAAAGGTAATGCCGCGCTGTTGGCACTCTTCAACGTCATATTTCGGCTCTTCCAGTTCGTATTTCACGAACTCAAGCTGCGAGCGCTCGGAGAAGTCCTTAATCGGGAAGACCGACCGGAACACTTCTTGGAGCCCAACTGCGGCGCGCTGTTCCGGCGCGACGTTCATTTGCAGGAAGTGATCGTAGGAGCTTTTTTGCACCTCGATCAGATTCGGCATTTGTGCCACTTCCGGGATACGCCCGAAGCTCTTCCGAACCCGCTTCCGACCCGTGAACGACTTCGCCATTGCTGCCCCTCAATCGTCTATGTTCCGCCGCCGCGCCCGGAATCGGGCCTCGCGTGGCCGTCGATTCTTCCGCAAACGGGAACAGGCCCTTGCTGCCCCGGATTATCCGGCGCCCCGCAGGCCCGCTCTGCAGTACGCACACTCTGCTGCTCGGTTGAGGATATGGGGCGCTCACGCGAACGCCACCATACCCCCAAAGCTAGCCGAACAGCTTAGCACCTTGCCGCCCTAAGGCCGCAAGAAACTTACTTTACTTCGACCTTAGCACCGGCTTCTTCAAGCACCTTCTTAATCTTGGCAGCTTCGTCCTTCGAGACGGCTTCCTTGACGGGCTTCGGTGCGCCTTCAACCAGGTCTTTCGCTTCCTTCAGGCCGAGGCCCGTGATCGCGCGAACTTCCTTAATCACGTTGATCTTCTTTTCGCCGGCATCAACGAGGATCACGTTGAATTCGGTCTGCTCTTCAACCGGAGCAGCGGCAGCGGCCGGACCGGCAGCAGCAACGGCAACCGGAGCGGCGGCGGTGACGCCCCACTTTTCTTCGAGCAGCTTTGCAAGCTCAGCGGCTTCCAGAACGGTCAGCGCCGAGAGATCGTCAACGATTTTGGCCAAATCAGCCATGGTCTATCTCCTAGGAGGGTAAGTTTGGGAAAGGTTAAGCTTGCGACAATTAGGCCGCTGCTTCGTCCTTGTCGGCATACGCCTTGACAACACGGGCCAACTGGCTGACCGGAGCCTGAATAACCGCAGCGACCTTTTGGGCCGGGGCTTGCAGAACACCAATGAGCTTGCCGCGCAGCTCGTCGAGCGACGGCAGCGTAGCCAGGGCCTTCACACCGTCGGTATTCAGCACCGTGCCCGGAAGGGCACCGCCGACAACGGTGAGCTTGTCGTTTGTCTTGGCGAACTCGACGATCACCTTGGCCGCTGCAACCGGGTCGGTCGAATACGCAAGCGCAGTCGGACCCTTCAGCAGATGGCTGAGGTTTTCGTAAGGCGTGCCGACGAGGGCGAGCTTAGCGAGCCTGTTCTTCGCAACTTTGAAGGAAGCCTGTCCGGCCCGCATCTTGCGCCGCAGATTCGTCGTTTCAGCAACCGTCATACCCTTTTGTTGGGTAACGACCACCAAACCGGCGTTCAGCAACGCATTGTGCAAGGACGAAACCAGCTCCTTTTTCTCGGAACGGTCCACGTCTCGTCTCCGTCATCAAGGGAGGGCAGACAATCTGCCTTCCCGATTCGACCCAAGGATTTCAAAAAATCCCCGAGGCACACAATGATGACCCGAAGGTCATCCAAGGTTCGCCTGTCCGCGAGAAGTCTTTCCCCAACATCCCTAAGGCTTTGGTTCGTTTCACTTCCCGTCTACCGTTGGAAAATTAAGCTTTGGAGCTAGGCTCTTTGGCACCAATGGTCTTGGACAGGGGACTGAAGTTTTGGGGTCGCCCCTTTCTCTTCAGTCCGACCGAAGCGCCGAAGCGCTTCGGGGAACTTTTATCGGATTACTATCGGCCTAGAGGGCCGACAGCGTGCCGATTTCCAGCTTTACGCCCGGACCCATGGTCGAGCTCAAGCTGACTTTTTTAATGTAAATGCCCTTCACGCCGGTCGGCTTGTTGCGATTGATCGCGCCAACGAACGCTTTGACATTTTCCAGCAGCGCTTCTTCGGAGAAGCTCGCCTTGCCAACACCGGCATGGACAATCCCGGCTTTTTCGGCGCGGAACTGAACCTGACCGCCCTTTGCAGCAGCCACGGCGGCAGCCACATCGGTGGTGACGGTGCCGAGCTTCGGGTTCGGCATCAGACCGCGCGGCCCGAGCACCTTACCGAGACGGCCGACAATCGCCATCATGTCCGGGGTCGCAATGCAGCGATCGAATTCGATCTTGCCGCCTTGGACGATTTCCATCAGGTCTTCGGCACCGACAACATCGGCCCCGGCGGCCTTGGCTTCTTCAGCCTTGGCACCGCGCGCAAAAACACCGACGCGCAAGGTCTTGCCCGTGCCATTCGGCAGCGAGACAACACCGCGCAGCGCCTGATCGGCCTTGCGGGGATCGATGTTCAGGTTCATCGCAATTTCGATGGTTTCATCGAACTTTGCGGTCGCCCGACCTTTAATCATGCTAACGGCTTGTTCCAGCGATACCATCGCTTCGGAATCAACGCCCTCGTACGCCTTCTTCAGACGCTTGCCAATGCGGGCCATCGGTTACTCCACCACTTCCAGGCCCACGGACCGGGCCGAGCCGACGATCATGGTTGCAGCGGCGTCAATGTCATTGGCATTGAGGTCCTGCATCTTCTTCGCGGCGATTTCGCGAATCTGATCCATGGTGATTTTGCCGACTTTGGCACCCTTACCGGTGGTCTGGGAGCCTTTGTCGATCCCGGCGGCCTTCTTGACGAAGTAGGTCACGGGCGGGGTCTTCATTACGAACGTGAAGGTACGGTCGCCGTAGGCGGTGATTACCACCGGAATCGGCATGCCGACTTCAAGTTGCTGCGTCTGCGCATTGAACGCTTTGCAGAATTCCATAATGTTCAGACCGCGCTGACCCAGCGCCGGGCCGATGGGCGGCGACGGATTTGCTTTGCCCGCCGGCACCTGTAGCTTGATGTAGCCAACAATCTTTTTTGCCATTTGGTCCTCTCACACGAGATAGGGGCGCGGTGCGGCCATGGCGAGCCTCCCGCGCATCACCAGCCTGGTCTTAGACTTTTTCGACCTGGCTGTATTCCAATTCCACTGGGGTCGAGCGCCCAAAGATCGACACCGCTACCTTGAGGCGCGAGCGCTCTTCGTCCACTTCTTCCACCATCCCATTGAAGGACGCGAACGGACCATCTGCCACCCGCACCTGTTCGCCGATTTCGAAGCGGACAGACGGACGCGGACGGTTCGTGCCTTCCTTCACTTGGCGGGCCAGCCGTTCGGCTTCGGCATCGCTCACCGGCGACGGCTTGCCCTTAGCACCCAAGAACCCGGTCACTTTCGCCGTCGAGGTGACGATGTGCCAAGTCTGGTCGTTCATTTCCATCTTCACCAGCACATAGCCGGGAATGAGCTTACGCTCCGAATTCACTTTCGCGCCGCGCCGGACTTCAACGACTTCTTCAGTCGGAACCATGATATCGCCGATCAAATCGGCCATACCTTTTTGCTCGGCGGTCTCGCGGATGGCCTGGGCCACCTTTTTTTCAAAACCGGAATAGACGTGAACCACGTACCAGCGCTGCGTCATAGCCCTACTTTCCCAGACCGAGAATCAGGCGAATGCCATACGACAGGCCTTGATCCACCAGAAAGAAGAATAAGGCCGCAAGCAGCCCCATCACGAACACCATTGCGGTGCTGATCCACGTTTCTTTCCAGGTCGGCCACGTCACCTTGCGGGCTTCGAGCCGTACTTCCTTGAAAAATTGAACCGGGCTAGTCTTCGCCATGCGCTTACTCAACATCTCCGGTCCGAATGGATAAGGCGGGGAAGGGTTCCGCCGCCTCAATCGGTCCTATATGTGCCCTGCTGGCGGATACCATTCTTTTTGGAAGAATGGCAGGAGCAGAGGGGATCGAACCCCCAACCCCCGGTTTTGGAGACCGGTGCTCTACCAGTTGAGCTATGCTCCTCCAGATGGGCCGCTGGATTTACCAAGGGCCAACCCGCATTGCAAGGCTTTTGTTACGAAAAAGCCAGGGACGCTACGCGACCCTGGCATCTCGTTTAAGCAGTCTTACGCAACGATCGATGCGACGACGCCTGCACCAACGGTGCGGCCGCCTTCGCGGATAGCGAAGCGCAAGCCTTCGTCCATCGCGATCGGTTGGATGAGTTCCACATCCATCGAGACGTTATCGCCCG
>NZ_JBILQX010000014.1:0-42299 GCF_044372965.1 Elstera sp.
AGCACCTGCGCGCCGCGCCGCAAGGACGAGGTGCCAACGGTGGCCCCATAGGGCAGATCGGCGAGCGTGGCGTAAGGGCCGATCAAAGCGTCGCGCGGATCGTCCCGCTCCAAGATCGTCGTGATCGCGAGGCCATCGGGCAGAACGGTCGGCACGTCCTTCATCGAATGCACGGCAAGATCGATGCGGCCTTCGATTAAAGCTTCTTCGATTTCCTTGGTGAACAAGCCTTTACCGCCGATTTCGGCCAGATTGCGGTCTTGCACCAGATCGCCGGTGGTTTTGATGACCTCAATGGCAATCGCGCCCGGCGCGGCCAGCTCGGGGTGAGCGGCGGCCAGGGCGTTCCTAACCAGGGTGGCTTGAGCGAGCGCGAGCGGGCTACCGCGCGTGCCGATGCGGAGGAGGACGGTCATGATTGCGGGTGTTTCTAGTCCACACGCGCGCCGGGCTCAAGGGGATCGAGCGGGCTACCGCGCGTGCCGATGCGGAGGAGGACGGTCATGATTGCGGGTGTTTCTAGTCCACACGCGCGCCGGGCTCAAGGGGATGCCGCATCGTAAAGTCAGCTTTGCCGGAGATGGTCGCTATCATTGCGCCACGTTCAGGGCAAAATCCTGCGGATAAGTGCGCTCTGCTGCGGCCGTGAAAACGGGTGCCGACGCGGTGGCCGCGACGGTTTCAAGCGCCGTGATATCGAGCCAGAAGCGTGATCCGATGCCCGGCTCGCTGGCAAAAACGATAGAACTCTTGAGGCTTTGGGCCAAACGCTGCGCAATGGCGAGCCCCAGCCCGGCCCCGAGGCTTGGCCCCAGTGGCATGGCCGCCGGGCGGCGGGCGAAGGGCGAAAACAGATCCGGCGCAAGATCGGGACCGATGCCAACGCCGGTATCGGCGACAACGAGCCGCAGGCGGGCCCCGTCGGGACTGCCATCGGGCGCGGGCAGATAATCGACGGCGATACTCACTGTTCCGCCGGGGCGGTTAAAGCGCAGTCCATTGCGAATAAGTTCTGCCAACACCTGATAGAGACGTTCGCCGTCGGTTTGCACTGCGCGTCCGGTTAGCATCGCGTCTTTAGGCCACTCGATGGTTAATCCGGCGTACTGGGCGACGGGGTCGAGCGTTGTGCGCAAGCGTCCGATCAAATCGGCCAGCGGCAGCGCGCGGAGGGGTAAAGCCGGGGCCGGGCCTTGCAGGCGACCAAAATCCGACAGAGTGCAGAGCAGGCCCAGCAATTGATCGGTCGTATCGCCCATGCGGGTCAGCAAGCGCCGCTGTTCGGGCGAAAGATCGCTCCGGATCGGGTCCAGCACGCGCGTCGTGTCGCCCAGGATCGTTTGCACGAGGTGCCGGGTTTCATGGACGGTCGTGGTGATGAAATTTCCGTGCTGATGGGCTTGCCGGTCGAGCAACTGCCGATGCTCGTCCAGAATCTGGCGGCGGCGGGCCATTTCTTGATTAAGGCTCGCCTGGACCGCCTGGGCCGACCCCAGCGCGCGGGCGCGGTCGGCGACGGCAAGATCGCGCTGGCGGGTCATATCGGCCAGACGATCTTCTAGCGTAAGCCGCTGGATTTCCGCTTCTTGCACTTGACGGCGCAGATCGTGCGCGCGGCGGGTGCGCAGTTGGTCGCGATTGGCGCGCCAGGGCCGGGTAATCAGCATAAGCGCCATCAGCCCCACGAGAACAGCGACGATCACCACAATGCCAATCATCACGACGACGGGGGTGGCGTGCAGGCCGAGGCTGAAAATGGGAACGCGGTCGCTTTCCGAAATCGCTTCGGTCAGCGGCAAGCCGCTGGTTCCAATAATCGTGAGGAACCGGCTTCCGGCAAGCCCGATGGCCAAAAGGGCGGCGGCGAAAAGCCGATTTACCTGGTTCAGGGCGGTTGCCGTCAGCGCGAAGGTGCCCGTGGTGGTGGCGAGACCCATCATCGCACTGGCAATCATCAGGCCCCAGTCGAGGCGGATCATTTGCAAGGGCATGATGTAATAGAGAACGAGCAGCGACACGCCGACTTGCCCAACGGTCAGCGACAGGCTTGCCTTGAGAATGCAGGCGACCGTGAGGCCGGGGCGACTCATCAGATAGAAAGCATAGGCGCTGCCAAAGAAAATCGCAGATCCGCCCCCGAGACTGAAAATCAGTTTATTCTGAAGCTGAACATGGCCCCCCAACAGAACCGGCAGGGCTGCCAGCGTCTGCGCGACCATGATGCCGAGTGTTAGCGCCAAAGCCCCCCAGACAATCGCGCGCAGGCGCGTCCACCCCGTGGTGCGCTGAGCCAGTCCGCCGAACTCCAATGCGCTGGCGCAAGCGAGCCACAGCATCACAAAGATTATGAGCAGCAGCACTCGGTCGCCATCGGTCCCAAAAAAGGTGAGCACATCCCACTCCTGCGGCGCAGGTGGAAGAGCTCCACCTTTGATCGGTGATTGAGAGTAGGCGATGAGTCTTAAGAACCTGTTAGCAAATGCTCAAATGCAATCATTCTGCGGCAGTCGGATACCCCGTTTGTGCTGCGTTGGAACGCGAGGCATTTACGTTAATTTGCTCAAAAGGCTGAGAAACAGACTGCGCTCTTCTGCCGAAAGGGGCGCGAGGGTTTCGGCACTTGCCACCCGGCCCAAGGGGATTTGAGTATCGATCAACGTGCGGCCGACTTCGGTGAGGCTCAGGAGCGCACGGCGGCGGTCGTGGGGATCGTCCTTGCGGCTGACGAGCCCGTGATCGGTGAGGCGTTTCACCACGCCTTGGCTGGTCGCAGGGTCCATCGCAACCAGGCGGCCCAACAGATTTTGACTAACTTCGCCTAACTCGCTGATTTTCACGAGGGCGGCATATTGCATCGGGGTGAGCCCATCCACGCCGAAGATTTGCGTGAAAAGCGACACATGGCGCTGGTGGGCCTTGCGCAGTAAATGGCCAACTTGGGCTTCCAAAACATAGGCATCGGTTGCCGTTGCCGCCGGGTGCTGCAGCAGGTTGGCCCGATCCACCGGCAGCGCGAAACTATGCGTTGAATCGGGCACGGGGGAATCGGGCGCGGGAGGATCGGGTGGCTGCGGCATGGGGGCTCCCAGAAAATCGCGCGCAGCTTATCCGAGCCTGGGGCGATACCTCAAGCAACGATCCTCTGTGATTTGGCCATGCAGAATTAAACGCTTATGGGGCGTGAAAATAATCCTACCGCCCAAAATTGCTATTCGTTGCAAACGACCGCAAGCTTATTGCCGACGGGATCGCGCACGTAAGCCGCATACCATTTTGGGCCATATTGTGGGCGGAAACCGGGCGCTCCCTCGTCTTGCCCGCCGTTCGCCAGTACCGCCGCGTGGAACGCATCAACCTGCGTGTGGGAGGCGACCATAAAGCCCACCATTGTTCCGTTTCCGGCGGTTGCGGCTTCTTGGTTGAAAGGCTTTGCGATCCAGAGGGTCAGCCCATCGCCCTTTCCGGCTTCGGCATAAGCGCGCCATCCTGGAAGATCAGCGTGGAGCGTCCAGCCGATGGTTGGCAGAACGGCATCGTAAAAAGCATTCGATTGGCCGCAATCATTGGCCCCTAGGGTGATATAGGCTGTCATGTCGGTTGCCTCCGGTAACTGAGCCTAAAACACTATATTTTGGAACACAAAAAGAACAGATTAAAAATCTACTAAGGCGATCTGCCCGAAATTTAAGAGGCGCGGCATTTCGCGCGGCCTCCCAAGCCCCTCCGATTGCGCTAGAGTAACGCCACCCGCCCGGCAAAGAGGCGAGATAGGTCGGTGCGAGCGGCACGCTCCCGGCCCCTAAGGATATTGGAGAGGAAATCCGACGATGAGCCAGACGCTGTTCCCCGTACCCGAGGCGATTGCCGCCAAAGCCCAAGTGACCGAAGCCAGCTATCGCAGCCTCTACGAGCGCTCGGTGAAAGACCCGGATGGTTTTTGGCGCGAGTACGGCCAGAATATCACCTGGATGAAGCCGTTCACCGAAGTGCGCGACGTCGATTTTTCCGACAATGCCCGCATTCGTTGGTTTGGCGACGGCACCTTGAACGTCTCGGCCAATTGCCTCGATCGGCATTTGGCGACGCGCGGCGATCAAGTGGCCATCATCTGGGAAGGCGATTCGCCCGACGAGAGCAAGAAAATCACCTACCGCGAGGCCCATGAAGCCGTCTCGCGCCTCGCCAATGTGCTGAAAGTGCAGGGCGTCAAAAAGGGCGACCGGGTAACGATCTACCTGCCGATGATCCCGGAAGCGGCCTATGCGATGCTCGCCTGTGCCCGCATCGGTGCGATCCATTCGGTCGTCTTCGGCGGCTTCTCGCCCGATTCGCTGGCGAACCGCGTGCAAGATTGCGAGAGCACCCTGATTATCACGGCGGATGAAGGCCTGCGCGGCGGCAAAAAGGTTCCGCTGAAAAAGAATGCCGATGAAGCGCTGAAAACCTGCCCCGGTGTTAAGAGCGTCATCGTGGTCAAGCGCACCGGCGGCGCGGTGCCGATGGAAGCGGGCCGCGACCTTTGGTACCACGAAGAAACCGCCAAAGTCTCCGCCGACTGCCCGCCGGAAGAAGTGAATGCGGAAGACCCGCTGTTTATTCTCTACACATCGGGCTCTACGGGGAAGCCGAAGGGCGTGCTGCACACCAGCGGCGGCTATCTCTCCTATGCCGCGCTCACCCACAAGCTCGTGTTCGATTACCGCGACGGCGAGGTTTATTGGTGCACCGCCGATGTGGGCTGGGTCACGGGCCATTCCTATATCGTTTACGGCCCGCTCGCGAATGGCGCGACGACGCTGATGTTCGAGGGCGTGCCGAACTATCCGGACGTGTCGCGCTTCTGGCAGGTTATCGATAAGTATAACGTCAACATATTCTACACGGCCCCTACCGCTATCCGCGCGCTGATGCGCGAGGGCGAAGAGCCGGTGAAGAAAACCAGCCGCGCCTCGCTGCGTATCCTCGGGTCGGTCGGCGAGCCGATCAACCCGGAAGCCTGGCTTTGGTATAATCGGGTGGTCGGCGACGAGCGCTGCCCGATTGTCGATACCTGGTGGCAGACCGAAACCGGCGGGATTCTGATTAGCCCGCTGCCCGGCGCGATTGCCACCAAGCCCGGTTCGGCCACGCTGCCCTTCTTCGGCGTCGTGCCCGCGCTGGTCGATAACGAAGGCGAAATTCTGACCGGCGCGACCGACGGCAACCTCTGCATTACCGAAAGCTGGCCGGGCCAAGCCCGCTCGGTCTATGGCGACCATAAGCGCTTTATCGAAACTTATTTCTCCACCTTCCCAGGGAAATATTTCACCGGCGATGGCGCACGCCGCGACGAGGATGGCTATTATTGGATCACCGGCCGCGTCGATGACGTCATCAACGTCTCGGGGCACCGCATGGGCACGGCGGAAGTCGAAAGCGCCCTGGTCGCGCACCCGAAGGTCGCCGAAGCCGCCGTCGTTGGCTATCCGCACGATCTGAAGGGCCAGGGCATCTACGCTTACGTAACGCTTAACAGCGGCGAAGAGCCGACCGAAGAGCTGCGTAAGGAGTTGGTCGCCTGGGTCCGTAAGGAAATCGGCCCCATCGCCTCGCCGGACCTGATCCAATGGTCGCCCGGCCTACCAAAAACCCGCTCCGGCAAAATCATGCGCCGCATCCTGCGCAAAATCGCCGCGAACGAACACGACGCGCTCGGCGATACCTCCACCCTGGCCGACCCCGGCGTGGTGACGGATCTCGTCGAACACCGGATGAATCGCGGTTAGTCGTCTATGTCAGGGCTTTGCCCCGACACCCCAGCCAAGGGGCTTGCCCCTTGGCAATCCCATTTTCTGGATTCTATCGATCCCGAATATGAGGCAAGAAGTTTAAAAGAAATACGGTCCAGGGCCGTTGGCCCTGGTTAGGAGAGCCCGAGAGGACGAATAGTCCTCTCGGAATTAAGGGCTCGCCGTCCGCGGCCATCCTTCCATCCACAGGCCACGCAGCCGGTCGCCCTCGCCGGGGAAAAAGCTGCCGGTGAGCGCGCAGGCTGTTACGCGGTCGGCGCGAAAATTGCGGATGGCGTGGCGGAGTTCGCACCAGCCGACGATATTGGCCGTTTCTGAATAATAGATGAGGGCGATGGGGCGGATAATGCGCTGGGTTGCGCGGCCCTGCTCGTCGCGGTAGTCGAGCGATAATTTCTCTTCGGCGCGAATGGCGGCGCGGACCAAGCCTAAATCGAGCCCTTCCGGCACGGGGGCGACGCTGCCCCAGGCGTGCAGCGTGCGCGGCGCAAGCGAATCGCGCAGGGGCGGCGGCACGGCGGCGGCGATTTTGGCGAGCACGCGCTTGGACGCCTGTTTCAGGGCGGCATCGGCGGTGCGGTCGATCAGGGCCATACCGAGCACCACGGCTTCGGTTTCCTCGATGGTGAACATCAGCGGCGGCAGATCGAAACCGGGGCGCAGGATATAGCCGATGCCACGCTCGCCTTCGATGGGCACGCGCATCGCCTGCAAGGCGGCAATATCCCGATAAATCGACCGCAGGGTGACTTCCAGCCGGGCGGCGATTTGTGCGCCCGTGACTGGCGCTTTCGCCAGTTTCAGAATCTGAATGATCTCGAACAGTCGGGCGGCTTTACGCATCGGGTGCCCCATCATAGCTGACACACGCCTGTCAGTTGGCCTTCGGTATAGCAGGGGGCAGCGCGGTAAACCATCCGCTCGGCAAGAGAGGCTCCTGACATGTCGTATATCGAAAACCTATGGCTTTATTTCATCCTCCTGACCGGAATTGTGATTGTCCCTGGCATGGATATGGTGTTCGTGCTGGCCAATGCCCTCACCGGCGGGCGGCGGGCCGGACTGTCAGCAACCCTTGGAATCATGCTCGGCGGGGCGTGTCATGCGCTGTTCGGCGCGGTGGCCGTGGCGGGGTTGACCCGCTTCATCCCCTCCCTCTCCGGCCCGATGCTGCTGGCGGGATCGGCCTATATGATCTGGATTGGCTATACGCTGGCGCGCAGTTCCATCGTGATTGCCTCGGTCGATGCGCCGCGACCGGGGGCCTCGCGGAAAATCTTCTTCCAAGCGCTGCTTACCTGCCTGCTGAACCCAAAGGCGTGGCTGTTTACCTTCGCAATTTTCCCGCAGTTCATGAAACCCGCCTTCGGCCCGCTCTGGTCGCAAGGGCTGGTGATGGGGCTGATGACGATTTCAGTCCAGGGGATCATCTATGGCGGCTTGGCCCTCGCCGCCCTGCGCAGCCGCGACGCCATCGTCTCCAATCCGGCACTGACCATTTGGATCGGGCGCGGCGCGGGGATCTTTCTGATGGTGATTGCCGCCTATACCGCCGTGCAGGGCTGGGCGGGGGTTTGAACGCGGCCCCAAAAAACCGAAGGGCGAGGCTATCGGAATAGCCCCGCCCAACGAAGTTCAGCAGGTCGTGCGTGCGACGATCAATCACCCGGCGCGCTTAGCGGCGGTCGGCGGCGCGCACGGTCAGCACGGCAAGGCCGGTCTTCAGCACCGTCCCGGCGATGAAGGGCACGAAGCCGGAGAAGAAAGCGGTCGTCAGGGCGGTGGTCAGGCTCATGCCCTTCACCATCGACAGGAACCCGGCAAGCCAAGCAACGCCCGGCAGGAAGACCGCCAGATGCGCCACGGTCAGCAGGGCAATCGCGCCGCCCCAGGTGCGCAGCAGGCCACGTTCAGCCGCAAAGGCCACAATCGCGCCACTCACGGCGAAACCGATCAGGAAGCCGCCGGTCGGGCCTGCCATATAGGCTAAACCCGCGCCGCCATTCGCAAACACCGGCAGGCCAATCGCGCCCTCCAGCAGATAGGCGACAATCGCGCCGAAACCGACCGTCCAGCCACCCAAGGCGGCAACGATGAGCACGGCGTATGTCTGCATCGACATCGGCACCGGATACATCGGCACCGCGATTTGGGCCGAGAGCGCCAGGATCAGCGAGCCGATAAGAATGGCGATGCCCTTGGTCAGCCAAGAGGCGTTCGACAGGTGCCGGGCGAGCAGCGGACGGCGCGCGGTGGCGGAGAATTTCAGCATGACGCGGGTTCCCTCACGAGACTTCAATATTATTCGCGGGGACGATAGCCGCCTCACCGCGCTCCCGCAAGGAAATCACGGTCGCAGGGGGCGCGTCTATCTTGACGTTAACGGAAACTTTTGGAAAGGCGCGGAACCGCTGCCGGTAGGTTTGCGGCGTCATGCCGAGCCGCTGGCGGAAGTGATGCCGCAACGTGCCCGCCGCGCCAAAGCCGCAGCAGGTGGCAAGGTCTTCCACCGACAGCGGCGTCGTTTCCAGCAGGTCTTTGACGCGCTGAAGGCGCAAGCTCAGCAGCCACTCGGCGGGGGTGGTGCCGGCCGCGTCCCGAAAGCGGCGCAGAAAGGTGCGGCGGCTCATGCCCGCGGCGTCCGCCAGCCGGTCCACGGGCCAATCGTCGGCAATCTCCGCCTGCACGGTTTCGAACAGGGCGGCGAACAGGCTGCCCGCGCGGTTCGGGACCGGTTGGTTGATAAACTGTGCCTGCCCGCCTTCCCGATGCGGGGCCACTACCAGGCGCCGGGCGACCAGATTAGCAATCTCCGCGCCAAAATCGCGCCGCACGAGATGCAAGCAGAGATCGAGCCCCGCCGCGCTGCCTGCCGAGGTGAGGATTTGCCCCTCGTCCACATAGAGTACGTTGGGATCGAGACTAAGCCAGGGGAAGCGTTCGGCGACTTGATCGATATAGCGCCAATGGGTCGTTGCCCGCCGCCCGGTCAGCAAACCCGCTTCGGCCAGCACGACGAGGCCGGAACAGATGGAGAGAATCCGCGCGCCCCGCGCCGCCGCCGCGCGTAGCGCCGCACAGAGCGCTTCGGGCACGTCACCCTTCACGCCGCGCCAGCCAGGAATGAGGATGGTTCCAGCCGCATCCAACAGCTCCAGCCCGCCATCGGTGGCGATGCTGAGCATTCCGCCTTGCGCGCGCAAAGGGAGCGGATCGACGGCGGCGATGCGGAACTTGTACCAATCAGGCCGGGTAATCTCGGGCCGGGACAGGCCGAAAACTTCCGCGACGATGCCGAATTCAAACAGGCACAGCCCATCGTAGGCGAGGGCCACGACGGTTGAATTGCGCAAGGGGGCGGTTTCGGTTTTTGGCATGATATTGACGATACTTGGCGTTTAGGCCAATCGTCAAGATCGTCTCGTGCGGGCACCTTAGGGGCATCGAAACCTTCCCCAGGAGAAAGATCATGGCTCTTACCGAACCTTCCTATGTCGCCGCCATTCCCGCCGCCGACCCTGCCGTCGCCCGCGCCCATTTCGCCGCCCGGCTGGCATTCGAGACCGATTGCGCCGATGTGCATGCGGCCTTGAGTTCGGGCAACCCGGATTTCGTGCTGCTCGAAGTGCGCGGCCCGGGGGCCTATGCGCGCGGCCATGTGCCCGGCGCGCTGAACCTGCCTTACCGCGAGATGACCGAAGAGCGGCTTGCGGCCTATCCGCAAGACACGCTGTTCGTCGTCTATTGCGCCGGGCCGCACTGCAACGGCGCGGACCGGGGGGCGCTGCGCCTGTCGGAACTCGGGCGCAAGGTAAAACTGATGATCGGCGGCCTCACCGGCTGGGCCGACGAAGGCTTTCCGCTGGCAACGGGAACGGAGCCTGGGAGTCTTTAGCGCCGGACAATGGCCTGCGCGAGCAAGCCCGTGACGCCAAGGCTGGCGAGCGCGAGCAGCACCAGCGCCCCGACCAGTCCTGGCATTGCCGTCTGCGTTAGGCCCCAGGCCAGCAGCATCGGGGCGAGGGCCTGGGCGATCAGGCTGGGGGCTGCCAAATGGCCGAGCACGCGGGCATAAAGGTCGCGTCCAAAAAGCTGCAAGGGCAGGGTGCCGCGCGCGATGGTTAGCAAACCATTGCCAGCACCATAGATTAGAACGCCGATAAGGGTGAGGGCGGGGATCGGAAGCAGGGTGAGGGTCAGCAACAGCAGACCGAGCCCTAGACCGACGCTGCCGACAGCAACCCCCAGGGTAGTCAGGGGCGTGAGCCGGGCGGTCAGTAGCGTCTGCACCGCCCGCGCCGCCACCTGGGCCGGGCCGAGCCAGGCGGCAATCGCGACGGCTTGGGTGAGCGTCAGGCCGGTTTCGGTCAAAACAGCGGGCAGATGGACGGCAAGGCTTACCGAAATAACGGTCTGGAGCACCAGCACGCTTCCCATCAGCCGCATCAGGCGACGGCTGACGGAGGTAAGATTGGTGGCCGTTGAGGCGGGGGAGGGAGCTTTCACCCCGTGCTTCGGCAGCAGGCGCGCGTACAGCGGCAGCGTCAGCCCGAGGTGAAGGGCGGCATAGACGAGACAGGCCCCGCGCCAGCCCATCGCTTCGATCAAAACATGGCTGATTGGCCAACAGATCGTACTCGCCAATCCGCCGAGCAGCGTAAGCCGGGCGATGGCGAGGGGCGCGCGTTCGTGCAGCACCGTAGCGAGGGTGGCGAAGGCTGCATCATAGAGCCCGCACGCCATCCCCACGCCGATCAGCCCCCAGGCGATCAAATACACGGCGGGGTGATAGGCCAAGGCCAACAGCGCCAATCCCGCCGCGAGAAACCCCGCCCCCGCCATCATCACCGCGCGCGGTCCCCAACGCACCATCCGCGCCCCAAGGCCCCGCGCCAGCACGCCCGAGACCAGCAGGCCAACCGTGAGCCCGGCAACGATCAGCGTCGGCGACCAGCCCGTATCCGCCGCGACCGCCGCCGTGAACAGTGCGGGCCAATAGTAGGAGGAGCCCCAGGCGAGGATCTGCCCGACCCCAAGGCCCCAGACGAGCCGTGCCGTTGTGGGCGCGGCGTCGCTCATCCGCAGCAGCTCGTTTTGGCGGGGGCGCGGTTGGTGATGCACACGCCCGTTTCTGGCAACTCAAGCTCGACCCGCCCGGCGGCGGCGTCATCGCCCGCCAGCGCGGCGGCGATGGAGCGGACCTGCTCGTAGCCGGTAAGCAGCAAGAAGGTCGGGGCACGCCCATAGCTTTTCATACCCGCAGTATAGAAGCCGGGTTCGGGATGGGCCAGTTCTAAGGCCCCATGGGGGCGGACGCTGCCGCAGCTATGCAGGTTCGGATCGATCATCGGCGCAAGGGCGGGCGTGGTTTCCAGCCACGGATCGAGGCTGAGGCGGAGTTCCCGCGTGATGGCAAGATCGGGGCGGAAGCCGGTGCAGGCGATGATCTGATCGACGGCGATCGCCGCGCCCGTTGCGGCGGTGACGGTCACGCCCGCGCCATCTTGGGCAAGGGCCGACACCGCAAAGGGAGCGAGCAGTTTGACCAAGCCCGACGCAATCGCCGTTTCTGCCTCGCTGCCCAATTGACCGCGCGCGATGAGGGCGTCATTGCTGCCGCCGCCGAAGGTGACGGCATCCGGCGTGTGGCGCATCGCCCAGAAAATTTGCGTTTCCGGCTCCTGATGCTTCAGGCGCACCAGATCATGAATCGCGTTCATGGCCGAATGGCCCGAACCGACCACCAGAACGCGGCGATTGGCGTAGGTCGCACGATCCGGCCCGAGGCTATCGGGAATGCCGTAGTGGATTTGGGCGGCGGCGGCTTTCTCCCCCGGCGCGGCAATGCCGCTCGCGCCCAGCGGGTTCGGCTGGCTCCAGGTGCCCGAGGCATCGATGACGGCGGCGGCAGTGATTTGGGTTTCGCCCTGGGGCGTTTCCAGCGCAACGATGAAGGGTTTTTCTGCCCGGTCCCGGCTGCGCACTTTATCGACACCCTCGCGGCTAAGGGCGACAACCCGCGTATTATAGCGAATATAGGGCGCGAGCACGGCGGTCAGCGGGTCGAGATAGTCGGCGACCAGGGCCGCACCCGTGGGCAGGCGTTTCGGGTCGGGGGCCTGCCAGCCGGTCGGCTCCAGCAAGGCGCGGCTGGCACGGTCGATACAAAAATGCCACGGCGAGAAGAGCCGAACATGGCCCCAGGCGCGGATATGGGTGCCGACGGATGGCCCCGCTTCCAACACGAGCGGCGTTAGGCCGCGTTCCAGCAGATGGGCGGCGGCGGCGAGGCCAACGGGACCGGCACCGATGATAACGGTGGGAAGGGACATAGCAGGGTTCCTTTCAGGCAAAGCGGGAGCGTTCGGCCCGGCGGGGCCGTTAAGGCGGCTTAGATTTAAAGAGCGGCCTTAGGTCAAATTCTCAGGGATCAACCGTTCGACGATGACAACATCAAGCCAGCGCCCATCGAGTTTTCCGTGCTTTTCATACACACCGACATCGCGAAAACCGCAGGCGTGGCAGACGGCGAGGCTCGCGTGATTGAACGTGAAGATGCGCGAGAGAAGTTTCCAGAACCCCGCCGCGTGGGCGGCATCGACAAGCCCGTTCAGCAGCAGTTTGCCGATGCCCTGGCCGCGCGCCGCCGGATCGAGGTAGATCGAAAATTCGCCAATACCCCGATAGCAGTCGCGCGCCCGGTAGGCACTGGTGCCAACCCAGCCCTGCACGGCCCCCGTCGCATCGACGGCGACGAGCTGGGGGAAGCGCGCCGAATCGTCGATCTTCGGCAGAATATCGGCGGCGGTGCGTGGCTCGGTATCGAAGGTGGCCGTGCGCTCGGCGATACCGAGGGAGTAAATTCGGGCGATGGCATCGGCGTCTTTTGGTTCGGCGGGGCGGATGGTCATCATGGCAGCTATCCGTTGTTAGTGACAACAATAGGGGCGAAAAAATCACGCGGCGGTCGGTGGGCACGCACCCACGCTAACGCCGCTGGTAAAGCGGGCTTCGGCCAGCCGGTGCAGGCGGGTGACAACGTCAATCGCGGCGCGCCGCACGTCCGGGTCAAGGTCGCGGATCACGTCGATCTGCTGGGCGATCAAATCTTGGGTAATGCGCTCGAACAAAGCCCGCCCGGCCTCGGTCACGCCCACGCGATGGGCGCGCCCATCGGTCGGGTCGGGTTCGCGGCGGATATAGGCCTTGCGCTCCAGCGCTTCGAGCACGCGGCTGGTGGTGCTTTTATCGAGAAACAGCGCATCGGCCAGCGCCTGCGGGCGCGTGGGGCCGCCATCCACCAGATTCTTCAGCGCCTGGCACTGCGTCACCGAAATATCGTAGCAGCAGATCCGATCCCGGTCGCGGAACTGATACACGCGCACCAGCGCCGACACGGCTTCGTGCAGGGCAGCGCCATCTTGGGCGAGGGCATCAGGGCCAGGAGGCGTGTTTCGTTGCATGTAGCAACCATATTCCTCCTGGCCCGATGCGTCAAGAGCGCAGCAGTTTGATTTTCGTCCCCGGTGCGGGCATGGCCCCCGGCGCGAGGCCGTTAAGAATTTCGAACAGGCGCACCGATTCAGTCCCGCTCGGCGTCGGCATTTGGCTCGCTTGCTGGCGGGTCTGCGCTTCGCTGCCGGCGCTGACAATCTCCACGCGCAGCGGCTTGAAGGCGGCGGCTTCGGCAGCGGAAAGCTGCGTGAAGCTGCTGGCGAGGCTTTGGGCGAGCCGGTCCACCTCCGCCCCCGATTGCAGCCCGCCTAAAATTTGGAAGCGATGGGCGGTATTGGCGTCGGTCTTAATCACCAGCAGACGCACCAGAACCGGCTGCTTCTGGCTGGTTTGCGCTTGAATGACCCCGGTTGCGGCATCAAGCCCGCCGGGGACGGCAATCCGCGACAGGCCGCGCACGCCATAACTTTGGCCCCAAGCGCGCACCGCATCGGCGGCGGGCGTGCTAGCTTTAGCGATATCGTAGCGGGCTTTGGCGGCCTGCCCTGCAATCAGCACCGCTTCCGCCCCATTCTGAACGGCATAACCGCTCGGTGCGCTCCAGCGCACGCGCTGCGGCGGCAGGGTGAAGCTGCTTCCGCGCACAACGCCTTCGCGCGGGTCGGCCCCATAGGGCAGGCCGCTGATGCGGGTCAGGAAGGGTTCGCGTCCGATTTCCGTCGCGGGTTTGCTGAGCGCTGCCTGGGCCTTTGCGCCTTCCCCTTGCGCGGCTTCGGTCACGGCTTTCGCCACCCGGTCTTGGGTGCGCGGGTGGCTCGCCATCATGTCGCCGCCCGCGTTGGGGTCGCGCCCAGCGAGTTTGGCATCGAGTTCCGACTGCGCCTGAAGCTTCGCGAGAAAGCCGCCCGCCGCCGCAGGATCATAGCCCGCGCGCGTCATATAGCGCACGCCCAGCGAATCGGCCTCAAACTCCTGCTCGCGCGAGAAGGATTGCACATAGGCCGCCGCCCCCGTGCCGACGATATCGCCCACCGCTGAGCCGAGTTCGCTGGAGCCAGTCAGAACGCCCGCCAGCACGGCCAGCCCGCCGGTCAGAATATTCGCCGTATTGGCCTGACTCACGCGCTGCGCCGTGTGCCGCCCGGTGACATGGCCGATTTCATGGCCCAAAACGCTGGCAAGCTCTGCTTCCGACGACGCCAGCGCCAACAGTCCGCGCGTCACATAAACGTAGCCGCCGGGCAGCGCGAAGGCGTTGACGATCTCCGAATCCAGAACCGTGAAGGTAAAGGGCTGGCCCGCGAATTCCGAGGTTGCGACCAGCTTATTGCCGATGCCCGTCACATAGGCGGCAATGCCGTTATGGTTAAACGCCCCGCCGTATTCCTTGATAACTTTCTGATGTTCTTCAGCCCCGACGCGCTTTTCCTCGTCGCTGGACATGAAGGCCGTATAGCTTTGCTGGCCCGTCGCGGGGTTGGTCGTGCAGCCAGCGAGCAGGCTGGCAGCACCGATCCCGGCGGCGATAACGAAGGGGGACAGCCAAGCTTTCACGGATTTTCTCCCAGTATTTTTAACGATTGAACAGTAGCAGAGCGCCGCGCCTTCGGCAATTTTAGGGCAGTTTCTCCAAATACTCCGGGCGCTCCAATGGGATCGACAGCCCACCGCTCACGCCGATCCAGCCCCGTACGCGCAGTTTGGCGTCGGTTAGATCGTGCGGATCGAGCCCGCGCGCCTTCAGCAAACGGCCCAAGGGGCTGGGGACGATCACTTTTAAGGCCGACCGCCCCTCGCCCAGGGTAAGCTCGGCCCCCCACCCTGCGCGCTTTACCAGCCGTCGAACCCGGCCTTCGACAAGGTGGAATTGGTCGCGCAGTGGCCACAGATCCTCGCTGCCTGCCTGACGAACCCGATAGGCGGGAAAATGCCACAGGCCGCGCCCTTCGGCCCGCGCGGCCCCTTCCGCCCGAAGCAGCGCGGGAAGCAAGGTCGCGCCGGGGTCTTCTGCCTTCGGCAGGCCCGGCACCAGATAGGCCCGCGCCCAGCCGCCGCGCACGAGGCGTTCGTTCAGCGAGGCCTGATCGCCGTCGAGCGTTACAATCGCCCCAAAGCGCCCGCTGCGGTCCGGCCCCATCAGACTGTTGGGCGTCGCCAGTCGTCCGACCGCATCGGCGGCGAGCGCGGCTTCGGCTTCTGCTGCGCCCGGCTCGCTCTGATCAGGCGTTGCCCCCGGTTGCGGCCCCCAAAGCCCCAGAAGCCACAGGCGCTGACCATCGACCAAAACAAGGTTCTGCCCGTCCACGGAGGCAATTTTTTGCGCCCTCGCGTGAGATGTGCCAGGGGTAAGAAGAATAAATGCGAGGAACAACCCTGTTAATCGTCTCATTTGGCAGAACTCTGGTTTCGACTAGCTTTAAGGCTGCAACGCTCAGCGGCGTTGCGTCCATTGAACCGCAAACTCCCAACGGAGACAGAAAGATGCGCCCAGTTCCAGTAAACCGTCGAGCCTTCTTGAAAGGTCTGACCGCCGCCGCTCTCTGCCCGCTGTGCGCCAGCGGCACCGCCTGGGGCGAAACCGCGCCCGCCCATCCCGGCGGCGAGGTCCATTGGCGCTATGACGGCATGGAAGGACCTCAACAGTGGGGCAAACTGAAACCGGATTTCAAAGCCTGTGAAGTCGGGGTCGAACAAAGCCCGCTGGACCTGAAAGAGGGGATTCGCGCTGAACTGGGCGGTCTCTACGTTGAGTACCGCGAGGCGTCGGCGGGCATTATCAATAACGGCCATACGATTCAGGTGAATGTTCCCGCCGGGAGCCGCTTGATCGTGGGGCGCAAAAGCTATGGCTTGGTTCAGGCGCATTTCCATCACCCCAGCGAGCATAAGCTGAACGGCAAATCTTTTCCGCTCGAATGCCATTTCGTCCATAAGTCCGAGGCGGGGGAGTTTGCCGTCTTGGGCGTTTTCATTGAAGAGGGGCACGAAAATGCCACCCTCAAGCAGGTTTTCGCCAATTTGCCGAAGCCTGGCCCGGAGCAACCCTTACCCGCGCCGCTGCGCTTTGATGCGCTTTTGCCCGACGACCGCGCCTTCTACCGCTATTCGGGGTCGCTGACCACGCCGCCCTGCACGGAAGGTATTCTGTGGACGGTTTTCCGCCGTCCGGTGCGGGCATCGAAAGCCCAAATTCAGGCGTTTGCGGCGCTTTTCCCGCTCAATGCCCGTCCAATCCAGCCGCAAAACCGGCGTTTTTTGCTTGAAACCCTGTGATTTAACCGTGTTCTGTGAAGGGGGAGGCGTGGGCCTTCCCCTCGCTGCCGGAGAATTTGCGAATGCGGACCGACCTCTTCCCCCCGATTGCCCCCCATCGTCACGGTATTCTGGCGCGGGGCGACCTTCATCGGGTCTATTGGGAGGAATGCGGCAATCCCAAAGGCATACCCGTTCTATTCTTGCACGGCGGGCCGGGCGCGGGCGCATCCCCCACCCATCGGCGGTTTTTCGACCCCGACGCCTACCGCATCATTCTGTTCGATCAGCGCGGCTGCGGTCGCTCCCGCCCGACCGCCGAGCTGCGGGAGAATTCGACGCAAACCCTGATCGACGATATCGAGGCCTTGCGCATTGAACTTGGGGTAGACCGCTGGTTGGTCTTTGGTGGTTCCTGGGGCTCTACCCTGGCGCTCGCCTATGGCCAAGCCCACCCCGATCATTGCCTGGGCTTCGTGCTGCGCGGTATTTTCCTCGGGCGTCGGTCAGAGGTTGACTGGTTCTTGACGGGTATTCGCCAGATTTTCCCCGATGCCTGGCAGGATTTTGTCGACGCCCTGCCCGAAGCGGAGCAAGGCCAGCGCACGCCGCAGGATTTGCTGACCGCTTATTACCGCCGTTTGACCGACCCGAACCCGGCGGTGCATCTGCCCGCCGCCCACGCCTGGAGCCAGTTCGAAACCCGCGCCTCCACGCTGCTACCCGCCCCGGACCTGCCGCAAGAACCCAATGGCGCGACGCTGGCGATCAGCCGCCTGGAAGCCCATTATTTTGTGAATGATCTGTTCTTGGGCGACGGGCAGTTGCTGGCCCAAATCGGCCGTATTCGCCGCCTGCCGTGCACGATTGTTCAAGGGCGCTATGATACGGTGTGCCCGGCGGTTTCAGCTTATGAGTTGAAACAAGCTTGGCCGGAAGCGGAATTGGTGATGGTCCCCGACGCGGGCCACGCCGCCCTTGAACCCGGCATTCGCGCGGCCCTGGTGCGGGCAACGGAACGCTATAAGCTGGAATTGGCCTCTCTCGTTGCCCCTTAGGCTGGCATCCCGTATAAACCTTCCGGGTAAGTCCCCGTAGCTCAGCAGGATAGAGCGGCAGCCTCCTAAGCTGCAGGCCGTGGGTTCGAATCCCGCCGGGGACGCCAATCACCTTCAAAGCTTTGGATTCGTTGAAAACCGCCCCACTCAACGTCGCGGATTGCTCTGCCTATGAGGGTGCCGACCATCCCGGCGGCCCCTGTTTTACGTCGGTGCCGACTTTTCGCGGGCCGACTTAGTCGCCGCGATCTGAAGCGGGTGCTCAGGGTAACTGCCGCCCTCTTTCACTAGGCCAACAGCGTGAGGGGGAAGCCGTCCTCACCCCCCCCCTTGATGGAATCAAGTTACCGCGGGTGAGGAGAATCCCATGAATATCGACACTGAGAAAGGTTGACTCGGAACGCGATATAAGAACAAATAAAGAACATGATTTTGTCTTCTCTCGCTTCCCAAACCTCGTTTCCCGATAGAACGGGGCGCATCGTGCTCGAGCCGCCCGAGGCGCGGGCTGTGGTTTCGCTCGGCGCGCGCGATCTTGATGCGTGCTTGCCCTGGGGCGGCTTGCCGTGCGACGGGCTGCACGAGGTCCGCGGCGATGGGGCGTTTGGTTGGGCCTATGCGCTCGCCGGGCGGGCCTTGGCCGAGCGGCGCGGGGAGATGTTGCTCCTCGGGCCGCCAAGCCCCCTCGGAACCTATCCGCCCGGCCTGATCCGTTTCGGGATCGCCCCCGAGAGAGTGTTGATCGCCAACGCAAAGGCGGAGAACGACCGGCTTTGGACCTTGGAAGAATCCCTGCGGAGCGGTTGCTTTGCCGTTGTGGTGGCGGTCGTCGATAGCCGCGATCTCACGGCCTCCCGGCGGCTGCATCTGGCGGCGGAGGCGGGGCAGAGCATGGCGCTGTTGCTTTGCCGAACCGGCGGGGCGAGTGCCGCGCTCACCCGGTGGGAAGTTTTTCCCGTAGCTGGAAATGGGAATGCCCACTGGCGGGTATCCTTACAGCGCTGCCGGGGCGGGCAGTCCGCCGACTTCATCGCGGGGTGGGATCATGACGCGCTTCGTCTCTATCCAACTACCCTTCTGGGCGACTGACCGGCTGGGGTGGGCGCCCGACCGCCGCGCGGCGCTGCTGACCAAAGAGGGCACCACGCTCCTACTGGCGGGGGTCACGCCGGCGGCGGCGCGGGCGGGTTTGCGGTCTGGGCAACGGTTGGCCGATGCGCTGGCGGCTTTTCCTGATCTGCCTGTGGAAGCTTTCGATGCCGAGGCAACCGGGCAGGCGCTGACCCGCCTCGCCGCGCGCTGCCGCCGCTGGTCGCCGCTGACCGCGCCGGATGGGGAGGGGGCGCTATTGCTCGACGTTACCGGTGTCGCCGGACTATTCGGCGGGGAAGAGGGGTTGATGGCGGATATTGCCGCCGCCTTCACGGGCTTCAATCTCCATTACCGCATAGCGCTCGCCGATACGCCCGGTGCGGCCTGGGCGTGGGCGGGGTTCGGCGCGGGCGGCATTCTGCCGGTCGGATCGCTGCGCCAGATGCTCGCCCCCTTGCCGGTGGCGGCTTTACGTCTTGCGCCGGAGATCCTGGCCGGGCTGCATCGGCTCGGGCTGCGGCAGATCGGGGCACTGCTCGATCAGCCGCGCGCCCCGCTCGCCAACCGTTTTGGCCGGGAGATCGTGGCGCGGCTCGATACGGTGCTGGGGCGCGTTCCGCAGCCAGTGCGGTGGCAGGTGCCTGCGGTTGCCTACCGCGAACGAACCCCTTTCGTCGAGCCCATCGGCACGCGCGAGGGCGTGGAGGCGGCGCTCAACCATCTGCTCACCCGCCTCATCGACCGCTTGACGGCAGCGGGTCTAGGCGTGCGGCGTCTAGTCTTCACCTTGGAGCGGGTAGACGGCAGTCGGCAGGATTTCACCATCGGCACGGCCCAGGCGGAACGCGATCCCCGCGTGCTGGCGCGGCTGTTCCGCGAGCCGCTCGACGGGCTGGATCCCGGTTTTGGCATTGAGGCTGCGCGGTTGGACGCGACGGAAACAGCCGAGTTTCTGCGCCGTCAATCAGATTTAGACGGGCGCGCCGCCGCCTGCGACCGCTTGGCCCCGCTGCTCGACCGGCTCCGTCAACGCTTAGGCGAAAATTCCGTCTATCGCTTGCACCCGCAGCAAAGCCATTGGCCGGAAGCGTCGGTGCGGCGCGCTAACCCGCTTGCCCCCGTGCCGCCTTTCACCGAAACCGCGCCGCCGCGTCCGATGCAGCTTTACGCGCCGCCGCACCCCATTGAGGGCGACGGCACGGGCTATTTCGTTTGGCGCAACCGTCGCCACAGCATCCGCCACGCCGAAGGGCCGGAGCGTATCGCCGCTGAATGGTGGCGCACCTCGAACCTGCCCGCCCGCGATTATAGGCGGGTGGAGGATACGGCGGGCGGGCGCTACTGGCTGTTCCAGAGCCGCCCGCAGGATCGGCCCGGTCCTTGGTTTTTGCATGGGGTTTTTCCATGACCGCCTATGCCGACCTTCAAGTGACCAGCAATTTTAGTTTTCTGCGCGGCGGTAGCCATCCGATGGAACTGGTGGAGACGGCTGAGGTGCTGGGGCAAACGGCGATTGCGCTCACCGACCGCAATAGTATGGCGGGGGTGGTGCGCGCCCATATCGCCGCGCGCGGCAAGAAAATCCGCTTTTTGCCGGGGTGCCGTCTCGATCTTCAGGAGTCGCCGTCGCTGCTGGTTTATCCGCAAGACCGCGCCGCCTATGGCCGTCTGTGCCGCCTGCTCACGCTGGGTAAGCGCCGCGCGGCGAAGGGCGATTGTCTGCTCTGGGTTGAGGATTTGCACGGGGCCTTGACCGGCCATCAGGTCATCGCCCTCAGCGAAGCGTCGCTCGACGCGGAGTGGCTCACCCGGCTAAAAACCCTCACCGATCCGGGGGCGCTTTCCCTTGCCGCCAGCCATTTGCTGCCCGCCGAAGCGCGCGCCCGCCTTGCCGAAACCGCTGCCCTCGCCGCCGTAGCGGGCCTGCCGCTCGTTGCCGTCAACGATGTGCATTACCACAAGCCGAGCCGCCGCCCTTTACAAGACGTGCTGACCTGCATCCGCGAAGGCTGCCGGATCGAAGAGGCGGGGTTCCGCCTGTTCCCAAATGCGGAACGCCATTTGAAAACCCCGGCCACGATGGCGGCGCTGTTCCGGGAGTATCCCCAGGCGCTAACCCGGACGCTTGAGATTGCCGACGCCTGCCGCTTTTCGCTCGATGAACTTCAATATAATTATCCCGACGAACCAATTCCGGCGGGGCTAACGGCGCAGACCTATCTGGAACAGCTTACCTGGGAAAAGGCGGCGGGCCGTTACCCCGAGGGCGTGCCGGATAAGGTCCAGGCCCTCCTGCACAAGGAACTCGACCTGATCGGCAAGCGCAATTTTGCGCCCTATTTTTTGACCGTGAACGATATCGTTGAAGAAGCAAACCGCCGGAATATTCTCTGCCAGGGGCGTGGGTCGGCGGCCAATTCGGCGGTGTGTTTTGTCCTCGGCATCACGGCGGTCGATCCCAATGAAAGCGAAGTGCTGTTCGACCGTTTCATCTCCGAAGCGCGGGAGGAGCCCCCCGATATCGACGTGGATTTCGAGCACGAGCGCCGCGAGGAAATCATTCAGTATCTCTATTCCCGCTATGGCCGCGACCGGGCGGGGCTAGCGGCGACGCTCATCACCTATCGCGGGCGCAGTGCCATCGGCGAGGTTGGCAAGGTGATGGGGCTCTCGGAAGATACCACGCGGGCGCTGGCCGGGCTGGTCTGGGGCAGTTACGGAACCGGGGTGGAAGACGCGCAGGTCCGCAAAGCCGGGTTCGATCCGACTGAGCCGCGCCTTGCCGCAGCGCTGCGCCTTGCCACCGAAATTATCGGTTTTCCCCGCCATCTTTCCCAGCATGTCGGTGGCTTTGTGCTAACGCGCGGGTTGTTGGAAGAACTCGTGCCCATCGGCAACGGCGCGATGGCGGATCGCACCTTCATCGAATGGGATAAGGACGATATCAACGCCCTGCGGATCATGAAGGTCGATGTGCTGGCCCTCGGGATGCTGACCTGCATCCGCCGTGCCTTCGATCTGCTGGCCGACCGCTACGGCCTACCCGTCACGCTGGCCTCCGTCCCGCGTGAGGATGGGGCGGTCTATGACATGCTGTGCCGCGCCGATACGGTGGGCGTTTTCCAGGTGGAAAGCCGGGCGCAGATGAACATGCTGCCGCGCCTGAAGCCGCGCTGTTTCTACGATATCGTCATCCAGGTCGCCATCGTTCGGCCCGGCCCGATCCAAGGGAACATGGTGCACCCATTCCTCAAACGGCGGGAAGGGAAGGAGAAAGCCGAGTATCCGCCGCGCACATCGCCGGACGGGCGGTTGCTCGACACGAAAAACGAGCTTGAAGCCGTTCTCGACCGTACGCTTGGCGTGCCTTTGTTCCAAGAACAGGCGATCCGTATCGCCCAAGTGGCGGCAGAGTTCACGGCGGCGGAGGTGAATGATCTGCGCTACGCCATGGCGACCTTCCGCCGCCGGGGGACGATCGAGACGCTGGAAAAACGCATGGTCGAACGGATGGTGGAGCGGGGCTACGACCGGGATTTCGCCCAACGCTGCTTCGATCAGATCAAAGGGTTCGGCGATTACGGTTTCCCGGAAAGCCATGCCGCCAGCTTCGCCCGGCTGGTCTATGTCTCCTCCTGGCTCAAGTGCCATTTTCCGGCGGTTTTCGCGGCGGCCCTGCTGAACTCGCAGCCGATGGGTTTCTACGCCCCGGCGCAAATCGTCCGCGATGCGCGTCAACACGGGGTGGAGGTGCGCCCGCCCGATGTGAATGACAGTGATTGGAATTGCACCTTGGAGGCGGTAGGGGGCGATTGGGCTTTGCGTCTTGGCCTGCGGCTCATCGACGGATTGGGGGCGGAGAGCGCCGAACGGCTGGTGGCGGCACGGGCGCGCGGGGCGTTCCGCTCGGTCGAAGCCGTGCAGCACCGGGCGACCCTCAGTCGCGCTCAGGTGGAGGCTTTAGCGAATGCCGATGCCTTCGGCTCTCTCGGTCTTACCCGCCGCCGGGCTTTGTGGGCGGCGAAAGCTCTGACGGCGGAAGCGCCCCTGCCGCTCTTCGCGGCGGCGGGGGAAGAAGTGTCTCTCTTCGCCGAACCCGAACCGCACCTGCCGCCTGCCCCCCAAGGCGAGGCGGTGATCGAGGATTACCGCAGTCTCGGCCTGTCACTAAAGGATCATCCCATGACCTTCCTGCGCGACGCTTACCGCAAGCAGGGGGTGCTTTCATCCGCCGAAATCGCAGCACTGCCGGACGGCTCTCCGGTAACAGCCGCCGGGTTGGTGCTGGTGCGCCAGCGCCCCGGCACGGCCAAAGGCGTCGTCTTCATCACGCTCGAAGACGAAACCGGGATCGTCAATGCGGTGGTCTGGGCCAAGGTGATGCAGGAATATCGCCCGGTGCTAATGCAGTCCCGCCTGCTGCTCATCCGGGGCAAACTCCAGCGTAGCGATGCCGGAGCGGTGCCGATCCTGCACCTCGTGAGCGATCACTTGGAGAACCGCACCGACGATCTTCTCGCGCTGACGGGCGCGCCCGCTGCTGCGCCGTCAGGCTATCGGCCCGTCCTGTTCCGCCATCCGCGCGACGTGCAGATTATCCCGAAAAGCCGGGATTTTCACTGAACGCGACCGAAGGTCGACCGGCGCTTTTCCGCTTTCCCCCTTCGGTCAAAAGCAATCGCGCCTCAGGTTATTTCCTTGGTCTTGGCATGGAACCCGAATGTCACACAGAAATCGTGACCGCGTGAGGGGACCAATTCACGGGCAACCGCGTTAGAGTCGATGAAAGTCGGTTACGCGCGGAGGACCAGCAGATGCAGACGGCACTTGGGCATTGGATGAATCTTTGGGCATCGGGGTTGGGCATGCCGCAAACTGGCGTCAAGCTCAACGAGACGATGGTTGCGGCGAAGTCCGTGATCGAAAGCCGGACCAACACTATGGCCGCCGCCGTGCGCGATCCTCTGAACGGGGATTACGCCGAATTAAGCCGCATGGTCCTGGAGAAGGGCGCGGCCTTCGCGCTCTCAGCTAAAGCTGCTTCCGGCGATCTCCAGGCCATTCAAAAAGATCTGTCGGCCAATAGCCAGCTTCTGACCCAGATCGCTTCGGGCCGACGCCTGCCCATGCCGATGGACATGCTGGCCCTATTTGCACGGTCCTCCCGGATTATGCGCCGAACCATGGCGGCTGGAGGGAATGCTTTGGCACCGATCCACCGCCGGGTAGTCGCGAACGAAAAGCGGCTCAAGCGCAAGCGATAGTCGGGTTATCGCAGGGGAGGGCAAATCTTCTGCCGAAAGAAACGAAGGTTTCAGCGCCGAGCCTATTGCCCGCGAAGGCCATCCTGCGGGCTGCCGAAAAACGGCTGCTGAGGGCTTTATACGCATCCCATGCGGGATTTCAGTGTGGCGCGGGGAAGATGTTCTAGGAATTAGAACTTCTCTAGTTAACTGATATCATTAATTTTATCAAAGCGCACACCCCTTTTTATCGGGGATACCGACCGCTTTTAGGCAAATGTTTCGGGATTCGGTGAGGTAATAATGAATAGTTAGTAAAGTTAGTGTTACGCTTTTCAGTCAGATGAACCGAGTACGTTCCGGCGATAAACCGGGCGGCCGACCGAGGAGGCTAGAGGGAATGACAGCGACCATTCGCACGAAGTTGCTGGTGGCGTTTGGGCTGACCGCCGGATTGACTGTGGCAGCGGCGGGTGTGGCGATGCAGGGGTTTGGGCGTTTGTCCGATATGCTCGCCACCATTTCCACGGAAAGCGTGCCAAAGTTGAGCTTGGCCCAGGAATTGGGGGTTAAGGCAAATGCGATTGCGGCGGCGGCCCCCTCCTTGCTCGTGACCTCCGATCAGGGGGCGCTCGCAGCCGAGCAGGCGCGGCTGATCGAATATCTTTCCGATATTGAAACGAAAGTTGCGGCTCTGCGTCCGGCGCTGGCGGTTGCGGATTGGAACGCTTTGAATGACCGCTATCGTGACCTCGCTGGCATTCTGACGACCTTAGAGCAGAATCATCGGCAGGCGCTTGCCTCGAACCGGGCCGTCATCAAGGCTGCGGCCGATGCGACGGAAAAGACCGAAGCGGCGTCGGGCCTAGTAAATCCGTTAGTGCGCAGCGCCTCCTTCACGCTCGAAACCGTGATGGAAGGGTTAGAGGCCGGGATTGTCGATAAAAACGTTAAGCCCCTCGGTGATTTCAAAACCTTACGCAATGCGCTGCAATTGCAACGGGAAGTCACCCAAACGCGGGCGCTCTTGCTGCAAGCTGCGGTGGCCCCAACGGCGGCGGCGCTGACCGATGCGAAAGCGGGTTACACGAAGTCCCAAGTGGCTTTGACCAAGCTGTTGAAAGCCATGGGCGATGCCGCCGTTTCCATCGGTCTCGACGAGGGTGCCGCCCAGATCGCGGCTGCGGCTGAAGCCTTATTCGTGGCGCGCACCGCTTATCTCTCGGAGACGGCGAACGAGGCGGCGACGCTGGCGGCGGCGGGCGAGGCGGTGATCGGGCTCGCGCGCGAGTCCGATCGGATTGCCAATGCCATGCAGGCCGGGATGGGGGCCAATATCGACGCGCTGGATGCGGGCATCGATTCGTCGCGGCTGCTGCTGTTGATCCTTGGGGCGGGCGGTCTCGTCTTTGCCGGAATCGTTGGCTGGTTCCTGGTTCACCGCGGAATCGCTCGGCGGCTGCACGCGCTGGCGGCGGCGATGGAGAAGGTGCGCCTTGGGCAGTTCGATGCCAGGATTCCGGCAGGCGGCACCGACGAAATTTCGGGTATGGCGACCGCCCTCAGCACCTTCCGCGATACCGCTATGCGGGCCGCTCAGCAGGATGAGGATGCCAAGCGGGCGCAGATTCAGGCGGCGGAGGAGCGGCGCGCAACATTGCAAGCCATCGCCAACCGCTTCGAGGCCAGCGTACAGCAGGTTGTGGGATCGGTATCGGTCGCGGCGGGCGCGATGCACCAAACTGCCGTGCGCATGTCGACCATGGCGGGCCAAACCAGTGCCCAGTCGGCAGCCGTCGCGGCGTCGGCCGAACAGGCCACGCAGAACGTTCATATGGTCGCCGTGTCTGCAAACCAACTCACCGGCTCAATCGGTGAAATCGGCATGCAGGTGACGCGCTCAAGTGAGATTGCCGGGCGGGCTGTCGGCGAAGTATCGGCCACCAATACGGCCCTCAGCGGGTTAAATCAAGCCGTGGGGCGGATCGATTCGTTTGTGAGTCTGATTTCTGAAATCGCCGGACAAACCAATCTGTTGGCGCTCAATGCCACCATTGAGGCGGCGCGGGCCGGGGAAGCGGGGCGCGGGTTTGCCGTGGTCGCGGGTGAAGTCAAATCACTGGCGGCGCAAACGGCGCGCGCGACCGAGGATATTACCGCCCAAGTTAGCGATATTCAGCAAACGGCCCAGGCCGCCGCAACAGCGGTCGGGCGTATCGGCGCGACCATCGGCGATCTTAATGAGATTGCCGCGATGGTGGCAGCGGCGATTGAGGAGCAGGAGGCGGCGACGGCAGCGATCAGCGAATCGGTGCAACAGGCAGCGCTCGGCACGCAAGAAGTGTCGAGCACGATCGTCACCGTGTCGGCGGCGGCGAATGAAACCGGCACCGCTGCCCAGAATGTTCTGCACGCCGCCGATCAATTGGGGGGCTATTCAGACAAGCTGACCCAAGAGGTCGAAGCGTTTCTAAAGGCCGTTCGGGTCAGTTAACGAAATTGGCAGGTCAGTTCGACCGGCCAACCGCCAAGCGCAGGGCGAGCCCGGCGAAAACAGTGGCGAGCAGATATTTCTGTACCTTCTGAAAGCGCGGACGGGCGCTCATGAACGCCCCGAACCGCCCGCCCAACAGGGCGATACTGCCGTTTACCGCGCTGCCGATGATGTTGAGGATCAGCACTAAAATCAGCGTTTGCCCAAGCAACGAGCCCTCGTCCTGATGCAGAAACTGCGGAAACAGGGCGATGAAGAACAAGATAACCTTGGGGTTTAGCAGATTGCCGATGCAGGCTTGCCGAAACACCAGCCACAGCGCGGCTTTAGGGGCTTTGCCATTGGCGAGGAAGGGGAGTTCTGGGCTGCGGAAGGTTTGAAACGCCATCCATGCCAAATAGGCGGCCCCTGCGTACTGCAGCAGGTCATAGGCCAGCGGCGAGGTTTCGAAGAGCTTCGCAAGGCCGAACGCCGCTGCCAGCGCGTGGAACGTGATTCCCAGGGCAAAGCCCGCGACCGAAACCAACCCCGCGAGCGGCCCCTGGGCAATCGAGCGGCTCAGCACATAAATCATGTCCGGCCCCGGCGTGATCGCCAGCATCAGGCAGGCGAGCGAAAACAGCGCCAGGGTTTCGACGGTCATGGGAGCATCCTTTGTAGGGGCGTTGTCCTCGAAGAAACATTATTGGGCTGCCGCCCAAACCCGCCCAGGGAGCTTGCTCCCCAAGCAGGTGCGGGCGGCGGCCCGCTTTAACAAGGCTCCATCAAAATTCTACTTCATTCCGAAAACAGAATGAAATTTAAGCGTTCACCTTTAGCGCGGCGACGGCTTGGGTAATCAGCCCGCCCAGGCGCTGAATGCCTTCGCGCACGCGCTCGGGCGGCGGCACCGAGAAGCTGAGGCGAATGGTGTTCTTGCCCGACCGGTCCGGATAGAAGGCGGCACCAGGCACGAAGGCGACGCGGATTTCGGCGATCGATTGCGCCAAGAGTTCGGCGGCATCCAGCCCCTGGGGCAGCGTCATCCACACGAACATACCGCCTTCCGGCTCGGTCCAGCTCACGCCGTCGGGCATGAACTCGTTCAGGGCGGTCAGCATGGCATCGCGCCGCGCGCGGTAGACCGTGCGGATGCTGGCGGCGTGATCGAAGATGATGGTTTGGGCCACTTTGAACATGGCCATCTGGTTCAGCGTCGGCGTATGCAGGTCGGACGCCTGCTTCATCAGCACCAGCTTTTGCAGCACCGGCTGCGGGGCGACGATCCAGCCGATCCGCAAGGCCGGAACGATGCTTTTGGAGAAGGTGCCGGTATAGATCACCTGGCCCTGCGCCGTGGCTTCGGTCAGCGGGCGGGGCTGGTTCAGGCGGTCGCTATCGAGCGCCAGCAGCGGCGGCACCGGCTCGCCATCGTAGCGAAGCTGGTCATAGGCCGAATCTTCAATGATGGCGATGCCGTAGCGGTAGGCGAGTTCCAGCATTGCCCGCCGTTGCGCGAGCGAAACGGTCGCGCCGCAGGGGTTGCCGAAGTCGGGCGTCAGGTAGAAGAACTTCGCCCCTTTGGCCATTTCGGCTTCGAGCGCCGCCAAATCGACCCCGTCGTCCTGCACCGGAACCGCCACGAAGGTTGGCTCGTACAGGCTGAAAGCCTGGAGCGCGCCGAGGTAGCTGGGGTTGGTAACGATAATCCTATCGCCGGTGCCGATGAACAGCTTGGCGAGGAACTCCAAGCCCTGCTGGGAGCCATTCGTGATCAGGATATTATCGGCGTGGGTGGCGATGCCGATTTTTGGCAGATAGGTTTGCGCCAGCCATTCGCGCAGGGGCTGATAGCCCTCCGACACCGAATATTGCAGCGCCGCGTCGCGCGTTGCCGGGTTCGAGAGAATCTCGTGGAAGGTTTCGGCCAGAATAGCGTGAGGGAACAGCGCCGGATCGGGAATGCCGCCCGCAAACGAAATAATATCGGGCTGATTGATCAGCTTCAGCAGCTCGCGGATTTCCGACGCGGTCAGTTTAAGCGCGCGCGGCGCAAATGCAGTGTTCCAGTCGATACTCACGGGCGAGACCCCTCCCAGGCAGGGCTTTAGAGCAAATTCCGAGCAGACGAAACCGTCTGCGTCTAGCCTTTGCTTCAAATAAAATTTTACCCTTGAGCCTTATCGAAGCCGCGCCCAGCTTTCCAGTCCCAAATTGTCTGCCCCGCCGCCGGGACAAGTTTTCCCTGCGGCGGAAACGTTGGATTTAGGCCGCGGGCCGCCGATCCAGGTCGCCCGCCATGTCCGCAAAGAAGAACTGGCTTGTGATATTCCCATGGTAATCGACGACACGAACGATGCCGGGGCTCTGGCGTTGGGCCACGCGGCACGCCCACTCCACGGCATCTTCGCGGGCATCAAAGAGGGCTTCGGGCCGGTCGGCCCCATCGGTCTGCACCTGCCATTCGTCGAAATGGGGGGCGACCCAGAAAATCGGATTATTGGATGTCCGGGACATTGTCCGGCGCTCCTGAAGATCATGAACAAGAAAGGGTGAGTGATGGGCGCATATATAACGGCGGAGTGTGACGAAAATAGGTCTATTCCTGCACATCACCCCTGCGTGGGGAACAGAAACCCCGCAAGCCGGGGTGCGCTATTGCGATGCGGTAAAGTTTTTCTGGTGATAAATTTGGCGCTAAGGCCCCCGTATTCGGGGAAGTTTAAGAAAAACTATTAACCTTCTTGACGCTTTGGCGACAGGTTCGCGAAAAAGCCAACGCCCGGTAAAACCGGGCGTGATGCTGCTGTGCAAGATGCGGCGTGGCGAGGGGCTTTGCCCACCGCCGCCCGGCCTATTGCTGGATTTTAACGGCGGTGACGATCAAGTCTTTGGAAGACGATTGATTCTTCACAATGCCGGTCACTTCCACGCGCACGTGAAGGTCTTTGATATGGGCGGCACCATTGCGCGTGGCCAGTTCCTGCATTTTTTTCAACAGGTTCTGCACGATGGTCGCCTTATCGGCATAGGCAAAGCATTTTTCTTTACCGCCCGAGGTATTGAGATGGAGCTCGCAGACCGAGTCTCCCGTCGAGGAGATTCGATCCCGAATGTCTTCGATCTCTCCGTCGATGGTGCGAACTGTTTCCATTCCGGCCCTATTGCTACCCTGCTCGGTGCCTCGGCGTCATCGACCCCCGAAGGGGTGCGCCGCCGGCCCATACAATACCTGAAAACGCGCTAATCCGAAGGGGTGTGATACCACTTACCGAGAAACAGTTAATTTATGCCGAATTTAGGCGTTGCCTCGCCAGCTTAATCTTTGCGCCATAATGATAGCGGAGATGGGCACGCAGTTCTGACCAAAGTTCCGGCCAGGCGGGATCGGCGGCAGCGCGGCTATAAGTGAGGGCCTCGCGCAGCAACCCCGACACGCGCTCCCGATCAATCCCCTGCAAGGCACCCTCGCGGTAGCGCACTTCACCGGCCACCATGGTCAGGCAGACATCGCGGGCCGAGGCGCGGTTGAGGATATTGTCGATTAGGCTGGCGTCGAGATCGAGCGACGGGCCTTCGATGCCCTGGAGCGACAGCGCCATGAGATCGGCGTGGCCGCCAACCACCAAGCGCCCGGCGATCCCGGCGAGGCCAATCGCCCGCGCGCCGTTCTCCGTCAACATACCGAATTGCTCCGCCGTGGTCGGGCGATCATCCCAAGGGCCGCCTTGGCTAATGTCGGTTACGCGGGCGAGACCGGCGGCAAGGCGCAACTCGCTCAGCATATCCTCGTCATCGGCCAGCGCCCGGTTATTCGTGCCGAGGGCAACCGGAATGCCCGCGCGCAACAGCGGCCCCAACCGGGCGATACCATGGCGCAAGCGCAGATTGGAGCCGGGGGTCGAAACCGTGCAAACCCCGCGCGCCGCCAAAAGCTCAATTTCGGAGGCGGAAAGCCAGACCCCTTGAACCAGCGTCAAATCGGGGCTCAGCAGCCCCAGCCGATCCAGCCGCGTCAGCACTCCGTCGGGGTACATGCACTGACAAACGGCCCAATCCACTTGGCTTTCATAGAGAATCATATGAAGGCCGATGCCGCGCGCTTTAGCATCGGCGGCGATTTTGCTCAAGAAGGCATCGGAAACATATTGCGGGCCGGGCAGGGCGTAGCGGAACGACAGGGTGGGTTCCGCCCCAAACTCCGCCTGGAGCCGCCCCATCAGCGCAATCGTATCCTCGGCGGACCCGGCATAGGTGGGCAGCGACGGTTCGGTCAGCAGGGCACTCAGTTCGGGCGATAGCCGGTCGAGGAAAACCGGCAGGTCCTCGCTGGGCGAAACGATCTGGCCCTGGTCCAGCGCCGACACGCAAATGACCGTGCGCAGCCCCGCTTCCAGATACCCGCGAATGGCGGCGCGCAACTCGCCCTCATAATCCCCCGTCCCCTGGCTCGCGCCTGCGTGCAAGGCGGTGGTGACGCCGTGGGAGAGCATATCGGTGGCGGCAACCAGCGCCAGCGGATAGGGATCGAGCGAGGTGCGGGCGAGCCGGACCATCAGCGCGTTATCGAGCAAATCATCACCGGGCGTCAGCGGCGCTGCGGTCAGGGCGCGCCCCTGCTGGTGGGCATTGATGAGCCCTGGCAGAATAATGCAATCATGCAGCCGTTCAACTGCAACATCGGGATGCGCATCGATCAAGCTGGTGACGAGATCGATCGCGGCGATTCTGCCCTCCTGCACAAGCACGGCAAAATCGGGCAACAGCCCTTCGGGGTCGCTGCTGGGGAGAATGTAATCGGGGGCCAGAATCAGCGATGCGGTGCCCTCCTCGCCCAGATCCAGATCTAAGGAAGGGCGGTGCGCGTCCGGGCGGACCGGCAGAGTGAGGGCGGAACGGGTCATCGACACACACGCATCCTTGAGACAGGCCAAAAACCGAAAGACAGAACATACTCTGCCTTATATGTCGGCGAGTTGTCCCGCTCTTTCAATCGTCTCAAGGTGTATCGGTGATCTAATCTCTCAAGCGTCGAAGCAATGATCGACCGAGGTGCCGCATTCGGCAAGGTTACAACCATAGAGGTGCAGCGAGAGCATAGGCTGCGGGCCGGGGTTTCCGATCCGGTGGACGCCGTGGGGTCCGGGGGCGGCAAAACTCGTCATCCCCTGGCTCAAAGCCCGGCCCCCCGTGGCTTCGGCGATAGGATCGGCCGCACCATTCTGGGTTACGCGCGTGCGCAGGCGGTAAAATTCTTCCGCCCCTGAGCCCTCAATGACGCCCAAAGCGCACCAAGCGCGGTGGTCGTGAATGCGCGACCATTGCCCCGGCATCCAGGCAATCGCGCAGACCGAGAAGCGCCCCTCGGGCGCTACATGCAGCAGTGTGACCGAATAGTTCTTGGGATCGAACCGGACATCGACCCCCGCGAGCAGATCCGGCTGCGCCAACAGCGGCGGCAGCAGAGCCGCGATGCGCCGTTCGACGGGCAGGCTTTCGGCGTCGCTACGGTCCAGTTCGACGGTCACGGACTGAATGAGGGCGGTAAGGCTCATGACCGGGTCTCCAGGCGGATGGACAGAGTGTCAATGGGATCGGACGACAGAATGGCGTCGCGAACCATGCGGAAGGAATCGGCCACCTGTTCGGCAGCGATGCGTGCGGCTTCCACACTGTCGCCGGCGACGAGCGCGTCGATCAGGCAATGGTGTTCGTGGCTGATTTCATCGGTTCGGTCGCGCAGGGCAAGGCCGATATGCAGCAGCCGTTCCGATTCCATCATCAGTTGCTCCAGCATCGACGCGAGCCGGGCATTGCCGGAACGGCGGGCGATGAGCAAATGGAACTCGCGATTGGAGGCAAGGAAGCTGTCGGCGCTATTGGGGTCGCCCGGCACATAGCGCGCCTGACAGGCGGCATCGAGCCGGGTTAGCTCGTCGGCGGCCACTTGGCCCGCAGCCAGGCGCGCGGCTTCGGATTCCAGCAGTTGGCGCAAGTCGAAAATATCGCGCACGTCGCGTAAGGTCACAGGGGCGATCTTCCAGCCGCGCCGGGCTTGCGCGCGCACCAGCCGGTCTTGGGCGAGGCGCGAGAGGGCCGCGCGCACGGGGGCTTTGCCGAAGCCGAAGCGCGTTGCAAGCTGCGTTTCTGACACTTCCGATCCGGGCGGCAGGGCACAGGTGATAATTGCGCGGCGGATCGCCTGATAGGCGCGGTCGCCCAAGCTTTCGCCGTTCTCATCCTGACCCAGCGTGGGAAGGGTGACGATAGTTGACATGGCAACCCCATTAACTGACATGTCACAGATGCCCCGAATTTGCGGGCCTGTCAAGCGCTACGCGGCATCACGCGATACGGGCCGGGGTATCTTTCGCAGCGCCTTGCGGGAAAACCCGGCTTCGATTGTATTTGATCTTCTCTGCTGCAGGCGGATCGGTCATCTTGGAGGCCATTCTTGGTGTGAAGGCCGACTGCCATGCTAACCCCCTTTTTTCTCCAAACCGGCTTGCTGCTGATCGTTGCAATTCTGCTGCCCGCCGGGGTTGCGACGAGCTTCCTGGGCGACCCGATGCAGCGGCTGATCGTGCTGCTGGCGGCGGCGGCGGCGGCGGGGCTCGCCCTTGCCGGGCTGGTTGTGCTTACCCGGCGTCAAGATACGGCGAACGGCAATCGCCTGGCTCGAACCGAGACGGGGGCGGCAAAGCCGATCGAAATAAAAAGCCAGGCTGGGCTTGCCTTGGCGGCAGCGGTCACGCAACGGCTGAAGCAAAATAGCGCGTGGCTGCTCGACGATCTGACCCTAGCGGCCCAGCGCCTGCGGGCGACCGGCGAGGGGCTGGCGGAAGTCACCAATTCGGCCAATCAACAGGCGCTGCTCGTCTCCGATGCCGCCGATGAAACCGCGAGCCACGGCGACCGGGCGGCGACGGCGGCAGGGGGCTTGGTGAAATCGGTTCAGCAGATCACGAGCCACATTGACCAGGCTGTCGGCGCGGCGGAAGCCGCGCAAGGCGCGGGGCAAACGGCGCAACGCACCATGGAGGGGCTAACCCAAGCGGCGGCGGCGATCAGCGAGGTTTCGACCCTGATCACCGAAATCGCCGGGCAGACAAATCTGTTGGCGCTGAACGCGACGATTGAGGCGGCGCGGGCCGGGGCGGCGGGGAAGGGCTTTGCCGTTGTGGCCGGCGAAGTAAAATCGCTGGCGACCCGCACCGCCCAAGCTACCGAGGATATCGGCGCGCAAATTGGCATTATTCAGACCGTCACCAGCGAAATGAGCGGTGTCATTGCTGAAATTCTGACGCAGATTCAAGACCTGCAAAGCAATACCAAGGAAGTGTCTTACATTCTGCACGATCATCACGGGGCGGCGGGGCAGGTAACGGCCTTGGTCGACCGGATGGCGTCGGGGGCGCGGAAGGTGCGCGACGGTATCAGCGAAGTCGGCTCGGCGGCGATTCGCGGTGGGGCCAATGTGCTGGATCTGCTGAACGCCGCCGACGATGTGGCCGACCGCTCCCAGCGCCTCCGCCTTGCAGTGGACGAGGCGGTGCGCGGAACGAGCGGGGCCGAAGAAGCCTCGTAAGCCTATTTCTCCAGCAAGGTCCAGGCGCCCGTCCAACTTTCGGGCGGCGGGGCTTGGCGAAGCGCGGTGCAGCGCATCAGCAAGCGCTGACTGGATTGATCGTTGGGCCGTAAGGTTAGGCATTCATCGAAAGCGGCCATAGCGCCTTGCCAGTCGCGCCGGTAATAGCGGCGTAGGCCCATTTCGAAATGATCGCGCAGGCGGGCGGTATGCTCGTCGAGTTTGCCGGATTCGGCGAGGAGCTCATAGACCTTCACCGCTTCCGACTTGCCCATAACCACGATTTCTTCCATCTCGCGGGTTTCGATTCGCGCCCCGGCAAGCTCGCGCGTCGCGCCAGAAATCAGCAGACGGGTGCCGAGCGCCTTATTGGCGGTTTCAAGGCGGGCGGCAAGATTGGCGGTATCGCCCAACACGGTGTAAGTGCGCGACTGTTCCGAGCCGATCGAGCCGACGATCAGCTCGCCGGTGGCGATGCCGCAGCGAATATCGATGCTCTCGATTTCGTGGGAGAAGCGGCCACTGCGCACAAGCTGGCTGACCCAGGCCCGCACCTCTTCCCGCTGCTCCAGCGCTGCCAAGCAGGCTTCGGAGGCTTGCGACATATCCATGGTGAAGGGAGGGCCCCAGAAGGCCATAACCGCATCACCCATGTATTTGTCGACGATGCCGTGCTGGTCCTTGATGGGCCGCGACATGAGCGTGAGGTAATCGTTCAGCACCGTCACAAGCTCGCTTGGATTAAGCCGCTCGGACAGGCTGGTAAAGCCCTGCATATCGGCGAAGGAGACGGTCATCACCTGCTGCTCGCCGCCAATATTCGGGTCGACCAGCAAGCTTTCGACCACGCGCGGATCGATGTATTTACCGAAAGTCTCACGGATTTTCTCGGCTTTGCGGCGCTCGGCAATATCCGCCAACATGCGGTTACAGAGTTGCTTGAGCACCGACGAGAGTAGGGCCAATTGGTCTTCGTCGCCCCGGTTGGGATCGTGCGCCGCCGCCGAATCGCGCCGTTCGCGCACGATGGCTTCGAGATCGCCCAAAACCTCGCGGCGGGCCTCCTCGTCCAGCGTATCGGCCAGCGCCAGCATTTGGCGGCGGATCATGCGCTCTTGGCGGCGGCGTTGGCGTTCGCGCTCGTCGCGGTAACGGTCGAGCGTGCGCGCATGATCCCGGAAAACCTCGACGGCAGCCGCGATCCGGCCAATTTCATCGTTCTTTGGCGCAAAAATCTGCACGGACGTGTCGCCGCGCGACAGGGCATTGAGCCCGGCAATCGCATCGTCGAGCGGCCCGAACGAGCGGCGCAGATACCAAACCAGGAAAGCGACGATCAGGATTACGCCCACGGCCACCAGAAGCCCGCTGACTAAGCCAACCCGATCGACGCGGGCAACGGTGCTGGTCACGTCCTTGACCGTGACCAAAGCGCCGACAACGCGCCCTACAGTATCTTGTAATGGAACGGAGGCGATCTGATAGTTCCGCCCGACAACGGTGCGATGTTCGATATAGCGCTGCCGGATGGGCAGATCGAAGGCCAACTGCTGGGCGAGGGCTTGATTGGTGCCATGGGCAATGCGATTGCGGAGGGATAGAATATACGCATCGCCCCCTAAGCCTTCACTGAGTTCGGCAAGCGCCCGGTCGCTATCGACGGCAGCGGCGAGAATCCCGCTCACCTGACCTAGGCTTGCCGTGACCGGCTGCGCGACGGTGATGCGGAACCGGCGGCTACTGTCTTGCTGAACGAGCGCCAGCGGTTGCGCGTCGTTCAGGGCCTGATTGATTGCGCCTACATCCAGCAACGTCGGCGGTGGAAAGCCGCTTGCGGTCGTCAAGAGAACATCGCCCGCCTTGTCGAGCACGTCCAACTGATCGATTCGCTTTGTCGCCTGGAGTCGGGCGATATCGACGGCGACCATTTGCTGAACGTCGGCGCGATTCTCGTTTTCCAAGGCGTCGGCTAATGATTGAGTGGCAAGGTCGCGCAGCGCCGAGCGGAGGTCTTGCTCGTACCGCTCAATGATCTTCGACCAGAGCAGCGACTGGGTTTGAAAGGTCTCTTCTGCCCGGCGGTCTTCTACCAGCCGTTCACGCTGCCAACTGGCCGCAACGAGACCGCCGGTCAACAGCGCAAAGGCGGTGGCAACAATCAGGACAACCCGGGTGCGGAGTAGCATGGGCGATTAGCGCTCCTGTCGAGCCGTGGGCTGAGGGCGAAGAATTTGGCCAGCCCCGACGAGGAGCGCCGGAAGACCTAAGAGCAACAGCGCAAGCGGCATATTGGACGAGGCCACCAAAGCCCCAAGACTAACGCCGATCAATCCGCCCGCCATATCCACCAGCAGCAACCCCGCGACGGGGCGCTGCGGCCGGGCCATGCCCCAACCAAGGCCGAAAACCAATAAGGCAACGGCGCAGAGCAGAACATCGGGGAAAAAGACGAAGCCCGCCAGCGCCAGCGTTGCCAGCAGAAGCCCGATCCCCAAGCGCCGTTCGGAGCTTGGTAAGACAAAGGCGGAGATCAATAAGCCGATCCCAAAGGCGGCGAAATGGGGGATGCTGGCGAGAAGGGTTCCGCTGGATAGGCTCAACACGGGCAGCGCCTGGAACAGAAGCGCCCCGGCAATTATCGAGAGGGTCGCCGGTCCCCACAGGCTGGGAAGGGTGCTGATTTCATCGGGCGCGGGGGTATCGGGCGTTGGCGTTGCGGCGCGAAGGCTATTCCAACCGTAGAAGGCGCAAAAAATCGAGGCGGCAGCAATTAACCATAGGGCGGTATCGACGCCCAAACCTTCGCCCAACACCGCGCCGATCACCGGGCCCACGGCCTGAAAGCCAAGCCCGGCGACCAGAATGATATTCGTATCGTGCTGAATATCGCTGCGGTAGCGCACAGTGAGCATGCGCCAGGCAATGCCAATCGCGATTCCGCCGACAAGGCGGCTAGCCCAGAAAACCACCGCGCTGTGGGTGGCTGCGGTTGCAACCAAGCTCAGCGCGAACAAAAGAACGCTGATCAGAAAGACCAGGTTCATCCGCTGGGGGCGGACCAAGGGGGCCATGACGGTGCCGAACCCAACCCCGACCAGTGCCAACCCCAAGGGAACGGCGGCTAGAAGCAAGGGCTCCAACCCCCCCAACACGCGGTCGCTGCCGACGACGGGGACCAGGGGGCGCACCGATTCACTGACAATCGTCAGCATCAGCATGACCCAACGACCATCCGGGCGGGTTACGATTTGCGGCGTTAAGCGGCGGCCATCGGTCGCCAGTGTAGGGAAGCGGGTTTTGGCGTCCTCCAGCATGCGCGACAGCCGATCTGCCGAGGCGGCATCAAGATCAAGCCCACGAATGGCATTGGCGGAGGCCGCGAACCGCTCGAATCGATCGGCAACTGTGCGCAGATTGGCATTCAAGCGGCGAATGGCGCGCCCCATGATTCCGGGCGCATTCGCGGCGAGGGCGGCGCTGAAATCGCCCTCGAGCACATGATGCAGCGCGCCGCCCAATTGGCTCGACGGCGCATCAATCGCCCGCGCCAAAATAAGGCGAACAACTTCGAAAATGACGACGAGGCTGGCGATAATCAGCCCTAAGGTCGCAGCGATATAAAGCCACAGCCGATCGGCAGTGAAGCTCAAATCGCTGCCGACGCGCAAAGTCCCGACAGAAGTGCCGTTCACTAGGATTGGTAGCGTACTAATGACCGGGCGCGTGAGGGCCGAAAAGCCGCCTTGGTCGTCGGCCGGCAGGCGGGCACCCGCCGAAAACAGTAACCGACCAGCCGGATCGATCACTTCCATCCCGTTGAGGGTCGGATTATCGTCCAGTACTTCGCCCAGCATATCGTTCACCCCGGCAAGCTTTTGCAGGGGAATGCCCGAGGCGACGGCACCGCTCAACTGTTTGATCAGGGAACGGCCCACTGCGGCACTGTTCTTTTGCATTTCTGCAACTAAGAGCGGCGTGACGGTGCGATTAGCGGCCCAGAGCAGGGCACCCGTTGCAATCAACAGCAAAAGACCGCAGAGCAGGGTGAGACGCAGCGAAAAGGGCTGTTTGTCCATGGGGCGGCTCACAGTTCGTCATCCAATCGCTGAAGATCTTTGGCGCGGGAATCGAGATAGGCGGCGGCACTATTAATCTTTTCTTGCGCGGCGGCAGCAAGATCGATCAGCGGGTCGTCTTTGACGTCGGGAACAGGTTCGCCGTTGAAAATCGCCAGAAGTGCGCGCGGGCGCGCGGCGGAGGCTGCCGTGAACCCCATCGTGCTGACGAGAAGAACGAGGGCGAGGGCCGCAAAAATGCCGATCCCCCAGACCGTCAAACTTTCCGAAAACTCGTCAAGGCGCTGGTCGAAATACGTCTTGGCATATTGGAGTGCGACATAGCCAACGGTGCGCTCGAAGTCGTTAACGATCGGCACACCAATAACGATGGCATCGCGTTCGACAACCGTCCAGCGCTGCCCGCCCATCATCTGAATGGCCTGCGACCAGTTGCCGGGGGCTTCTTCTCCCACCGTCCCGCGGTCGGTACTAAACAGGCTACGGCCCGTTTCATCCAACACTTCGATCGCAAGAATCTGATCATCGTCAGCCTTCTCGCGTTCAATCAACTCCTGGCTCACCCGCAGTTCCGCGAGAGGAAAGCCCAGGCCAATATTCAATTCCAGCGCTGTCTTCAAGCTTTGGGATACAAACAGAAAGCGCGTTTCCGCCAGCCTATCGTATGTTTTATCCACCAAGCTGCGATTGAGCTGCAGAACGAGAATAAAGATCAAACTCAGAAAGAGCAAAAGGGCGAAAAAGATCCGCAGTCGGAAGGTCATTATCTACCACCTCATCGACCAGAGCCGGAGAATGAATTGCCCTGATGTCGCCAGTCTATATCGTTAACCAAACAGAGATTGTCTATAAAGAATCAATTAACCCACAGGTGTAGGTCGCTCGACACTAGAGTCTCTGCCCGATTCACGTGCGCTTCTGTCTTGCCATAAAAATGCTGAAATGCCAAGTTTATGGGCGATTTTAATGTTCAATTCATAAAGGTCGCGATATGGTGATTGCCTGCCTCTTCGGAGGCTGCAAGAATTCGCTATTTAAAGTCGTGGTACACTGGTTTGGGGCATATCATGCGCGGAAGGCTGTCGTTAAAGATCGTTTTAATGTTGCAGCTCGTGTTCGGTGCGGCGCTGATTCTGACAGCCTTGCTGAACTATTTCAAATTTGAAAAAGCAGTTACAAACGTTATTGCGTCTCGGTTTGTCGTAACCGTCAACGGCCTCCAAGGTGATGTTGAGAATGCGATGAATTTGGGGCTGTCGCTGGCGGAGTTGCGGGATCTTCAGGCGCTGATCGAGCGCGAAGAGCGCAGTGACGATCAGATCCTTGCCATTGAAATCGCTGACACATCAGGAACAATCCTTTTTTCCACCGATAGCACGCGCATTGAAACGCCGCTGCCGGAGGATTGGGTTCGAACCATGTCGCGCTCTGAAGGCGGAATTTGGCAGGAAAGCTATCAAGGCAATCCCGTGCTGGGCGCAAGCTTGCGCAATACTTTCGGGCAAGTCGCTGGGGCCGTGATGCTGCGTTACGCTAAAACGGCAGTAACGCAGCGCACGACGGCGGTGCGCCCCGGACTTGCAGCGGCGGCCGTGGTTGCGATTATCGCCTGTAGTCTGTTGACGGTGGCGGGGGTGTGGTTGGTTTTCCGCAACATCATCGCGGGGTTCCGGTCTGGAGAAACTTATGTCTCCGCAGCTTTGGCCCAGGGCAATGCGCAAAACTTATCAAAACCAACGGGTGCCCTGGGTGATGACATTATTGCCCTCGTCGAAACGATCCAGCAGGCCGATCAAGAGTTGAAGCAGGCAGCAGAAAAAGCATGAACACCGATCTGGCAAAATCGATCAGTTTCCGGCTCCTAACGCTTGCGGTCTTACTGCTGCTGGCGATGTTGGCAGGATTTTCTATTTTCTCGCGTAGCCTTTTCGAGCCGCAAATTTTGCCGGAATTGGAAAAGAAGGCCGAGAAGGTCGCTACTTATGTTTTGGCCCAGTTGGACCAGGCGGTCGAATGGGGTATTCCAGTTGAAAAGCTTGCCGGCACCGATGAGCTCTTCGACGATATCCTGAGCGACAATATGGATATCGGCTTCATCACCGTCACCGATCTCAACGGCAAACGCCTGCATTTGCGCGGCACGCTGCCAACGCAGTTCGAGGCGGGGTTGACGGGGCTTGCGCGGGAAACGGTTCAGGCCAAGGCGATGACGCCGGGGCGGCTTGGAACGGTCTTTCTGACCAAATCCCTCCCCATCGAAACGAAGGCCGGAATTGTCGGCGTGCTTCATGTGGGCGCGCGGGCGGATTACGTCAGCAGCCAATTGCAGGAAGTTTATTACGATCTTGCGATCATTCTGCTCGTCTCGGCGCTGTTCACCTTTGAAATCCTACTCTATTTCGTCAACGCCTCCATTCTGCGCCCCATTCGCGATATTCACGAGTTGGCGGCGCGTTTGGCCTCGGGCTATTTCGGGCGTCCCATTGCCCCTAAAGCGCGGGATGAGTTGGGGCGCATTTCGGCGCGTTTAGATGATGCCGTTGCGGGACTCCGCAAACGATATGAGGCCTTGGCCCAAGCTGTAACGGGGTGGAGCGATGAGGCGCGGGCGCGGGTCTCGACGACGCTCGAAAAATTCGAATATGCCTTCCCGCCCAAGCCCGCCTCGATCACCACGAGCGGTCAGCAGGGTACGGCGCTCATTCGGATCGCCGTATTCGTTTTCAGCTTGGCGGAAGAGCTGACGCGCACTTTTCTGTCAGTCTATATCAAAGAACTCTTCGATCCGGTTCCGGGCCTTGCCATGGAAGTCGTGATTGGCGCGCCGATTGCGCTCTTTATGCTTTTGTGGGCGGTGGCGCAGCCGTTTGCCGGGGCGTATTCCGAGAAATTCGGGCGGCGCAAGATATTCTTGATTGGCGCTGCCTGTGCTGCCATCGGCCTTCTGGCGTCGGGGCTTTCGATCACGCTTATTCACTTGCTGGTCGCGCGGTCGATTACCGCCATCGGCTACGCCATGGTCTTCATTTCGGCGCAAGGCTTCGTCATCGATAATACGACGCGCGAAACCCGGGCGCAGGGTATGGCGGGCTATGCGGGCGGCATTCTGACAGCGGGGGTTTGCGGGCCTGCGATTGGTGGCATTTTGGCCGATCAGATCGGCTTCCGCTCCACCTTCATCCTGTCGGCGGTGCTGGCCTTGGTTGCGGCGGTGATGGTCTATCGGGCTATCCAAGAGCGTCCGATCCATTCGCAATCTGAGCGGTTTAGCCTCGCGAGCTTGGGTTTATTCATCGCCAACCCTCGTTTCATGGGCGTGGTCCTGTTCTCGGCGATCCCGACCAAGCTGGCGCTGACCGCCCTCGTCTTCTTCCTCGTGCCGCTGTATCTCAACGAGCAAGGCATTAGTCAGTCGATGATTGGCCGCGTGCTGCTGCTCTATTGGCTCGCCATGATCTTCGTGTCGCCAGTTGCGAGTAATCTTTCCGACCGCTTGGGCAATCGAAAGATCTTCGTTGTTGCGGGCGGTATTCTTGCGGCAATTGCCGGGGTCGTCGCGGTACTCAATACGTCGATCTGGTCGATGGTAATCGGGCTCACCGTGCTTGGCATCGCCCACGGCCTCGTGATGACGCCGCAGCTTGCCCTGGTAACGACGCTGTCGCACGGTCAGAAGACGCAAAAATTGAGTGAGACAACCGTGCTCTCGATGTTCCGCTTGATGGAGCGTATCGGCAATGTGATCGCGCCTTTCGTCGCGGGTCTGCTGCTGGCGCGCTACGGTTATGCCGGGGCGATTACGGGGATCGGCTATATTCTCTCGGCTTGTACCTTCATTTGTATCATCTTGTTTGTGGCCTTCCGGGAACCCGCGGCCCCTGCACAAGAAGGACGCGCTTAACATGGTGAGTTTTTCCCGTCGTCGCTTTCTTGCCGGGGCCGGTGTTGCCTCGGCCGGTCTTTCGACTGGTTTGGCCGCGCCCGCCTTTGGGCAGGCGGCGGGCGGCAAGACGTTCCGCATCGCCATTGTCACACCGCGCGAGAATATCGGCGATGTGGCGGGCTTCCGGGATTTCTTTGCCAATGCGCGCATCAAGGTCGAATACGACATGCGCGTCGTCACTAATATGGCCGATATGCCGGGGCACATCGAAGCCTTACGGAAAACGCGCCCCGATTTGATCTTCACCATCTTCACGCCGATCACGCAGGCCATTTTGGGGGCTCATGACGCGGCGGACCCTAGCAAGTTTATTACCGATATTCCGGTTGT
>NZ_JBILQX010000122.1:0-10659 GCF_044372965.1 Elstera sp.
GAATTCCTTACCCCTGAAATTCAGTTCCGTCATTCTCGTCGGTCTCCTCGTCCAATCGCCCTGCGACGCGCCACGTTAGCACCCAAAACCAGCGCGCGGCGCGACTTTAGGGCGAAATTCCCGCCTGTCACTCTGAAAATGAGGGCACGTCTAGGGGGAGGGTGTTTTGTCCGCTCTGTGTGACGCAATGAGGAATGAACGGCGCGCGCCGTCCCCCCCCTCCCGCCAAGATATAAGAAGGAGTCTCGTTTTCGGGACCAGATTCCGGGGGAACATGCCCAATTGTTAGGCAAATTCCTTCTACCCTCTTTCTCGCGCCGTTTTGTGCAAGCCCCTGTTTTCCTGGCGTGATTTTCTGAAATGACCCTATAAAGGGTGTCCTTCGGGCAAAATTCTGCAATCGCTCTCTGGTCCCAAAAATGCGCCCAGGTTGGGTACAGTTTCGGGACCAGAAAAGCGGATTTTTAAGCCGCGTCCCCCTTCCGCCGGGCGATGAATTTCCAGCTATCCTTAGGGGGAAGCTGATATTTGGTTTCAGGGTCGGCTGTGGGGAGAAAGGTGACTTCGTATTGCGCCGCGTCCCGCATCGCGCCGCCATCCGTTCGCCGCACGAGACCAGCCTCTTCCAAGGCAATGAATGCCGTTCGGATTGAGCTACGCCGAATGCCTGCCGCTTTCAGTTGGTCATAGGTCGCAAACAAGTTGGCGTTTTCATAGCCACCATGACTCAGGTGTTCGAAGCAGAGAAACATCAAAACCTGATAGGCATTCGCCGAAAGACGGCAGTCGATCAGGTGCTTAATCAGCTTGTGCGGAAAAAGGGCAAACGGCGGTTCCGGCTGCCAGGATTTTTTCGCGCCGGGCGTTGGCTTGTCCGAAGAACGCCCGTCCGCGCGGACCCTCCGATGCGCGCGGCTCATTGCGCATCGGGAGCCGTGGAAACCCGCGCCTGCTGATTGGCCCAGTCGGTCAAATCAGACACGGCATAGCGCACAACTCGGCCAAACTTCCGATACTTCGGGCCACCGCCCGCAATCCGGGCATGGTCGAGGTAGGATTTTGAGACGCCCAGAATCTCGGCGGCCCGCTTCGTATCGACAAAGCGAATAGGGGAATCGGTCATGATGATGACGGCCTTTATGAGCCGCGAATGCGGTTTCGCATCCGGCGGACGTTCAAATTTCAGGTGAACGTCAACGGCCCTGCCGCCTGTCCCGCGTTTCCTTGGCCCTGCCTTGGTGCCCCGCTGAGGGGCTGCGGTGAGACCTTTTTTGTTTAGCGGTAGTTCTTACGTGGTGCAACCCCCCGCTACGCACGGATGGGCACGACATTCCCCGGCAATTCCGCCCCGTTTTCCAGTCGCGCAAGTTCAGCTTGCCAAAGGGCAAGCGCAGCCGCCATTTCGGGCAAATAGGAGTGGCGGTTGTAGACGGTGGCAACGCGGGAAAGGCCGCTCATCTCGTGATGCAGCAGGCGTTCAATCGTGTGGGGAGCGATGCCCAGCCCCGCCATACCGCTCGCGGCGGTTCGGCGTAGATCGTGCCAAGTCCAATTCTCCAGCGGCGCGCCTTTCAGGTCGGTCACGGCCTTATCCAGCACCACTTTTCCCTTTGAAAAGCCGGAGATCGGGGCGGTTCCAATCGTCGTGAAGACAAAGGGCGAATCCGCGTAACGGGGGGCAGCCGCCAGCAGGTCCGCCACCGCTGTAGGCAGAGGAATGGTATGGGCGCGCCCATTCTTGGTCCGCTCGGCAGGCAAACACAAATTGCCCTCGCTCACTTCATCCCATCGCAGCCCGGCAATCTCGCCGCGCCGCTGCCCGGTGAGCAGCAAGACACGGGCAAAGCTTCCCCACGGCCAGCCGACCTTAGCCGCACCGCGCAACACCGCTACAATCTCGCCGTCGCTTAGGACACGCTCCCGCGCCGTTGGCGGTGGCAGGGACAAGCCTTCGCAGGGGTTCGCCTCCATTTCGCCTCGTTGCTTTAGCCACGAGAAAAGCCCCCGCGTCCAAGCGAGGGCATGGCGTGCCCGGACAGGCCCGGTTTGCTCCAGCTTATCTAGCATCCGAACCACATCGCCCTTGGTGGTGGCGCTTATCCGCTTATCGCCCAAATGCGGCACAACATCCTTCAGCAGGATACGCTCGGTTTCCCGCCAGCTTTTTTGATTGGGCTTTGCGTATTTTTCGACATAGCGCGCCACCGCCGCCGCCACGCTATCGCTTTTGGACAGGCCCTCGCGCTGTTCCCGCTTGGTTAGGGCTGGGTCGATGCCTTTAGCAATCTCGCCCATCGCTTCCCGCGCCTTGGTCCGCGCCATATCTAGCGTGAAACCTTCGGAGTAACGCCCCAGGATCATCTTACGCTTTGGCGCGGCGCGCCCGCCGGGCGGGGCGCGATAGGTGAAGACAAAGCTGATGCTTCCGCCCGCCCGGCGCAAAGCTCCAAAGCCCTTCAACTCGCCGTCCCAAATGGCTTCTTCAGTCCCGGCGGTGGCCCACTCATCCAGCCGCCGTTTGGTCAGTTTCGCGCCCGCCATTTTGCCCCCTTCGGTGGAACCTGGACCCTCACGAGGTTCCACCGGGGTTCCACCATAGCCGCATTCCCAAGGAACAACGTGCAACGGGGCATGATATAAGTCCATGAAAAATATGATAGTTCGTCATAGACAGAAAGTCGGTGCAACCGCCGTCCTCAGACTACGAATCTGGGGGTTGGAGGTTCAAGTCCTTCCGGGCGCGCCATGAGATCATGCGGTTTGCATGACCCGTTGAGCAAGTCAGAAAACTGCTGTTGTCGTCGCTCGTATATTATGGGGCGTGTTTATCGGCGCTTTTTTCAATGGCTTTCCCACCTTGCTGAATATCCTGCCCGGCCCCGGAAACCGTGTTGCAGGCGGTGAGAAACGCTGTACCGGCGAGCAGCGTGATAAACAGCAAGATTATGCTGGGTTTTGCTTGGGTCATGATGTGATCCTTCCAAAAAGGCGGGCGTTAAACCGTGTGATATGGGCGCGCGCGCTCTGCTAAACTCGCCCGGTCACAACGAGAATAATCACAATAATAAGAACGATACCCAAACCGCCGCTCGGGTAATAACCCCAACTATTGCTATGGGGCCAACGGGGAAGCGCTCCGATCAACATCAACACCAAAATGATGAGCAAAATCAGACCAATACTCATAATAACCCCCTATTGCGAAAGTGAACCCATCACAACATTTCTCGTTCACATGGGTTCAGAGTAAACGCTCTAGAGTTTATTTAGTTCCATACATATATTGGCGATTGGAAAAATCATTTCGCGAGCCGTCGGCAAATGGCAGAGGGAGCCCCCCCTAGGCCCCCTCCCCCTCCGATCAGGCGGCGTAGCTATAGTCCGGCAGATTCTTCAGCGATTCTTCCGTCGCCCCGCGCAGCAGCAGATGCGTATTGGTTTTCTGAACTTCCAAGCTGCTCAGCGGCACCACCGCATATTTGGCCCCAATGCCAAGGAAACCGCCGATCGAGAGCACCGCAAACGCCGATTTTTCGCTAGGTGAGACAATCAGATCGTCTACCGTCCCAATCGTCGCATCAAGCTCATTGACCACCGTGCTGCCGATGAGTTTCGAGGCGCGATGGCCGCTGGTCAGGCGGGTGGGGGCAATGGCCGTAAGAATAAGCGTCGGCCCGGCAAAGGTGGCGACTTCGATCGGACCGGAAATGGGATTGGACATAGAACTTCCTTTCAAAGGATTTAAAGCATCTCTCAAGATGATATTATTATCCCTCCCAGACGCTGATTACAGCGAATGGATTGATATATAAAATCATCTTTTTCGGAGATGCCCAGAAATATATAATATAATTTATTTTTAGAGTAGACTCGGAAAATACTCATTCACTAATTGCGTGCAAAATTAGTCTAATAAATTGGGGAACGGCATTCATACTCTCGTCCCGTGAACGCGGGTTAGGATCGGCGCAATGCCGATTTTGCGTTAAGCCTGAGTAGTTTCCGAGCCTCCCCACACCGTCCTTGCAGCGCTAGCGTTATGAGCCCCATTTTTTAAGTGCATGAGGAGAGACTCCCCTATGGCCAAATCTCAAAAGCGAAATAGTCGTGAAGCCAAAAAGCCAAAAGCGACCAAAACGGTAACAGCCGCCGCACCCGCGTCGTTCATGAGCAAAGGCTCGCTAGAGCCCCTTACTCCCGCCAAGAAAAAATGAAAGAACAGCCCTGGCGAAAAACAATGAAATATCTGGGGTCGCTGTCGGGAACTGGAACCATTACCTGCAATGGTAAAACGGTCGGCCGCGCATCCTATCGGTTTGATCGTTTTTTCCAACCGCCGAACAATACCACCAGCAGCGGCGAAATCGAACTGCCGCCCCTTGCGCTCGAAGAAATCTTCGGGCGTAAGGATGTTCGGCTAATGACCGACGATGGTCGGCTCTTGGCGCTTCACTTTTCCGAAAAAAACCTCCCCGCCGCCAGCAGCGCCGCGCACGTGGACGTGACCGGCGATGTCGATACGCCGCCTTAGCCCCCGGCTTTGAGCCAGTGGGAGAAATACTGCTTCAGCTTCTTCACCTTCGGCGCGGAAACCCCGGCGATATAGGGGTTTCCGGGGTTGCGGGCGGCATAGGCGTGATGCTCCGGCTCGGCCACGTAGAAGGCTGTGAGCGGCTCCAGCGCGGTCATGATCGGGCCGGAATAAATCTTAGCTGCATCCAACTGCCGCATATAGGCGCGGGCTACGGCCTGTTCTTCCGGCGTCGCATAGAAAATCACCGAGCGATACTGCCGTCCAACATCCGCCCCCTGCCGGTCCTTCTGGGTCGGATCATGGGCCACGCCGAAAAACAGCTTCAACAGTTGCCCATAGGTGACGTGCGCCGGATCATACGTGATTTCGATCACCTCGGCGTGATTGGTGCGCCCCGTGCAAACGGTGCGGTAGTCGGCCGTTATCGAACTATCCCCGGCATAACCGGGGCGCACTTCAAGCACCCCTGCCACGGCCGTGTAGACCGCCTCGGTACACCAGAAGCAGCCCCCGCCAAAGATTGCGGTGCGCGCCGCACCCGCGTCGGTGGGTAAATCTTGGTCGGGGTCGGGTAAAGACCATGGATCGATGAGCAGCGGCATGGACGGGACTCCAAAATCGGGAACGCAGTTTACATGGGGGCATGCCCGCTGTCCGTAAAGGCGGCGGGGGCCATGCTGATTTTCCCTGCCGTTTTTGAAGCTAACTTAGTGTAGTATTTCGGTTAATTATTCTGCCGGTTCGGGACGCCATGTCTGCTGCTTTTTCGCCCCCGCCTAGCCTATTCGCCCAGCAGGAGGATAGCGATATTCCCTTCGTCGGGGCATTGCTGGATTCAATGGAAACTGCGGCCTGTCTGATCGATCCTGCCGAAAACATAATGGGCTGGAACAGCTGCTACGAGGCGTTTTTTCCCGAACACGAGGGTCTGTTGCGCCGGGGCTGGTCGTATCTCGAAAATATGCAAAATTATTTCCGCACCAACGCCGAGATCACCGATCCCAAGTTGTTTGAAGAAACCGTCGCGGCTGGAATCGAACGTCATCGCATGATGCGCGAGTCATCCCTGTTTCAAAAACGCAATGGCCGTTGGTTGAACAGCCGGATTTACTGGTTCTCGGACGGTTCTTGTTTGAAGACCTGGCAGGATGTGACCCGACAACACAGCAAATCGAATACCGATTTGTTTATGGAAGGCACCGATCGCGGCGTCGTCCTGTTCGATGCCGATGGGCATTTCGAAAAAGCCAATCGCATTATGGGCGATATTTTTCCCCGCGCCGTCGATCTGTTTCATCCGGGCACGACCTATTTCGATCACCTGCGCGCCTATGCCGAAACCACTCTGGCCGCCCATGAGGCCGAAACCATGGCGCGGCTTTTGAACCGGCCCTTCCCCATCCGCACGCCGCTCGCGCGCCCGCTGCAACTGCGTAAAGCTGATGGCGGTTGGGTGGAGTTGCGCGAGCGCGTGCTGTTCGACGGCTATCTGCAAACCCTGTGGCTCGATATCAGCACGGCGAAAGCCCTTGAAAAGAGCAATGCCGATCTCGACCGGCTGGTGCACGAGTTGCGCGAGGCTCGGCAGACGGCTGAAGCCGCCAGCGCCGCCAAATCGGCGTTTCTCGCCACCATGAGCCACGAAATCCGCACGCCGATGAATGGCGTCTTGGGCATGCTCGGCCTATTGCGCACGGTGCAACTGCCTGCCGAAGCGGTTGACTATGCCGAAACCGCCCACCAATCGGCCACCGCGCTGCTGGGTATCATTGATGATGTTCTCGACATCACCAAGCTCGAAGCCGGGCGCGTTACGCTCGAATCGGTGCCGTTTCGCCCCAGTGAACTCCTGCGCTCCATTGTTTCCATGTTCGCCCCGCGCGTCGCCGAACGGGGGGTGGCGCTGCGGCTCCAAACCGATGCGTCGTTGGAGTCCGTCTATCAGGGCGACCCCACACGGTTGCGGCAGATCCTTGTTAATCTGGTTGGCAATGCGGTGAAATTCACCCCGGCTGGGGAAATCACCCTCTGCGGGTATACCGAAGCCCTAACCGAAAGCACGGCGGACCCCGACAGCGTGCACCTCGTCCTTGAAGTGCGCGATACGGGCATTGGCATTCCGCTGGAACAGCAGGGGCTGATTTTCGACCGCTTTACGCAATCGGATCAATCGATTACCCGCCGCTTTGGCGGCACCGGCCTGGGGCTCGCGATTACGCGGGAACTGGCGCAGCTTATGGGCGGGTATGTCAGCCTCTCCAGCGCGCCGGGCGAAGGGAGTATTTTCACCGTCGCCCTGCCGCTCCCGCGCCTGTCGGAAGCGGCGCTGGCAGCTTTGGCCAAGCAAGCGGCGCAGCCTTCGGCGACTTTCGATCTAAACCGACCGCTCACGATTTTGCTGGCCGAAGATAATGAGATCATTCAGCGCGTCGTGATTGCCCTGCTGCGCAAGGCCGGGCACGCGGTTTTCTGCGTCGCGTCCGGGCGCGGGGCGCTGGAGGCGCTGGAAGAGCATAGTTTCGATTTAGTGCTGATGGATATTCACATGCCGGAGATGGACGGGCTTCAGGCCACGCGCCTTATCCGCGCCAGTAACCAGCCCTGGGCGCGCATGCCGATCATCGCGCTCACCGCCGACGCGCTGGACGAATCCCGCCAAACCCATCTTGCCGCCGGTATGAACGATACGCTGGCCAAACCCATCGACCGGGAAAAACTGCTGCATACCCTCCAGCGCTGGGCCGAAAAGCCGGAGAAACCGCCGGAAGCGGCTAAAGTCACCGTGATAGAGCCGGAACAGGAGCGCTTCGACCATCGCCGGTTTAGTGAGTTGGTTGATACCGTCGGCCGCGAGGCGCTGACCGATCTGATCGATAGCGTCATGGTCGCCGTTACCGACCGGCTGGTGGATTTAGAGCGGCTCCGCGATGGCCCGGACGTGCGGGAGATTCACGCGCCCGCCCATCAGCTTATCTCGCTGTTCGGGAACTTTGCCCTCACGCGGCTGCATCACCACGCCCGCCGCCTCGCCACCGCCTGCCTTGCCGGGAACCGCGCCGAGGCCCTGCCCTTGATCGACCGGCTAGTGCAGGAGGCGGAAGACGATCTTCCTCTGCTGGCCGCCGCCGCCCATGCCGCGCTCGCGGCTTAGGGCTGAAGCGGCACCACCGAAACGGCATTATAGGGCGAGCCGTCGATCAGCTTGGTTGACCACACCAGATAGACCAGCACCTGCTTTTGCGTGTCGAAAAAGCGGGTAACGCGCATGGATTTGAAGATGAAGGAGGTGCGCTCGGTGAACACTTCCTCCCCCTTCTTGCCCTTATCGATCTCGCCGCGAATTTGAATCGGGCCGACCGCCCGGCAGGCGATGGAAAACCGGCTCGGGTCTTCCGCGAGCCCCACCGCGCCGGAAAGACCGCCCGTATCGGCGCGGGAGACGTAACAGGCGACACCATCCACCTTCGGATCGTCATAGCGCTCGACCAGAACCTTATCGTTCGGGCCGACGAAGCGGAACGTGGTCGAGACTTCGCCGATGCGGGTTTGGGCGAAGGCCACGCCGGGGAGCAGCAAAGCCAGGGCGAGGGCGGTGAACTTGACCATAACGGGTGGACTCCATACGTTAAAACCTGAGCAACCCTCGGTATAGCCGCAAAGGATGGCAAGAATGCCGCTTTCCGTAACAGATCCCGAAGTCGAACGGTTGACGGAAGAATTGGCCCGTCGCCACGGTATCAGCAAGACTGAGGTGATCCGCCAAGCGCTTCGGCATGAGGCGGCGCGGGAAACCCCCGTTCAGCAGGAGCAGCATTCGGACTATGTGGAAAGTGTGTTGGCGTTTACCAGAGCCCTCCGGGCAAAGGGCGCCCCTGAAAACGGTCTGCCCGTTACGAAAGAGTGGCGGGACTCGCTGTACGAGTAACATTCAAAAAAACCAAGGAAAGGTTGTAATGTATCATGACAAAAAAAATTTACTATAAATACAGAAAATTTAGTGAAAGGCTATTAATTAGCCTTTTAAAAGAGGAGATTTTTGTCGCACACCCAAATACACTCAATGACCCTTTTGAAGCGATGCCTTCTCTTCAAATGGACTTAAGCTTGAGAGAGGCTGAAAAATTATTGATGAAATTTGATTCAACGGATAACGATACTAAAAATTTAGAAAAAATAGAAAAATTAAGACAAGAAAGCCATGAACTTGTTGATGATGAATATAATACAGATGGACTTAATAGTGATGAAATTTATACATTAATTCTTAAGAATTATATAGAAAGAAAAATGAGGATAAACGAAACAAAAGGAGTGTTTTCGGTATCAGAAAAATATAATTGCCCTCTATTGTGGGGGCATTATGGAGATGAGCATAAGGGTATTTGTATCGGATACTCGATACCAGAGGAATATAAGGAAAATTTTTGGAAAGTCGAATATTGTGATAACAGAGAAATAAAAGCAACAGATTTAATAAAAAAATTAGATGGAGATAAAGAGGCAGCCCGTCTTATTACAAAAAAAGCACTTGGCACAAAATCTCAAGAATGGGGCTATGAAAAAGAATGGAGATTGATCGGAGCACCAGAAACAGTAATAAAAAATATTGAAATAGCGGAAATAATATTTGGATTTCGTTGCGAACCAGTTAACGTCGAGATAATAGTTAGGTTATTGCAAGGAAGGCGGGGGGCAATAAAATATTTCAAGATGCAATTAGATAAAAAATCATATGGGTTAGAGAAAGAAGTTTTTGATCCTGAGGAGATAACTCGGTACCCGCCAACGAGCGCACAGGACACTAGAGATATTCTATCGGCTTTTACACCCATAGACGAAGCCAATTGATTTTTCTGATTGCATAAGAAAAACGGCCCGCCCTTTCAGGCGAGCCGCTTCCCAAACGCTTTAGCCTATTTGCTTACGAAGCGAGGCTCCGCAGCACATACGGCAGAATCCCGCCGTGGCGGTAATATTCGACCTCATCGAGCGTATCGATGCGGCTCAGCACCTGGATCACTTCTACCGTGCCATTGGCGCGGGTGAGGGTGACGGTCAGGTCTTGGCGCGGCTTCAGGCCCGCTTCGACGCCGGAAATGTCGAAGACTTCCGTACCATCGAGGCCGAGGGTCTGGCGGGTCATACCGTCTTTAAACTGGAGCGGCAGAATGCCCATGCCGACCAGATTCGAGCGATGAATCCGCTCGAAGCTTTCGGCGATAACGGCCTTCACGCCCAACAGCAGCGTGCCCTTGGCCGCCCAATCGCGGCTGGAGCCCGTGCCATATTCCTTACCGGCGACGATAACCAGCGGCGTGCCTTCGGCCTTATACTTTTGCGCCGCGTCGTAGATGAACATCGGCTCGCCCGTCGGCTGGAAAACCGTCACGCCGCCGCTGGTGCCGGGGGCCATTTCGTTCTTCAGGCGGATATTGGCGAAGGTGCCGCGCATCATGACTTCATGATTACCGCGACGCGCGCCGTAGCTGTTGAAGTCGATCGGGCGGACCTGATGTTCCAGCAGATAGGCACCGCCGGGGCTGTCTTTCTTAATCGACCCGGCTGGGGAGATATGGTCGGTCGTGATCGAATCGCCCAAGATCGCCAGCGGACGCGCCTTACGGATATCCGATACTGCGCCGGGCTCCTTGGCCATGCCAACGAAATAGGGCGGGTTCTGCACATAGGTACTGCCGCCGTCCCACACATAGGTTTCGCCCGTGGTGGTTTCGATGGCGCGCCATTCGTCCGGCCCGTGGAAGACGTTGCCGTAACGCGATTTGAACATTTCCGAGGTCAGGCTGGCTTCGAGCGCCGCCTGAATTTCGGCGTTCGACGGCCAAATATCCTTCAAGAAGACCGGCTGCCCGTCCTTGCCCGTGCCGAGCGGATCGGTTGCGACATTCACCGTCATCGTGCCCGCAAGCGCATAGGCGACAACCAGCGGCGGCGAGGCGAGGTAGTTCGCCTTCACGTGCGGGCTGATGCGGCCTTCGAAATTGCGGTTGCCCGACAGAACGGCGGCGACGGTGAGATCGCCCTTTTCCACCGCGGCGGCAATCGGATCGGCCAGCGGGCCGGAGTTGCCGATGCAAGTGGTGCAGCCATAGCCAACCAGATTGAAG
>NZ_JBILQX010000123.1:0-10642 GCF_044372965.1 Elstera sp.
GTTTACGCGCGAGCGAAAAACCGCCGTTGCGCCCCCGGAGCGTCCGGATATGACCCAGGTGGGCCAAGGCACCGACGATCTTGGTTAGATGATGCTCGGAGATTCCATAACAGGCGGCGATTTCCGGAACGGTCGACAGGCCCTCGGGCTTGAGGCCGAGGTAAATGAGCGTCCGAAGCCCGTAATCCGTATAGCGTGTCAGTCGCATCCAAAGGTCCAATCATCGGGCGCATCCAGCCGCTGGGGGCGGGTGCTATAACATGATTTTCAAATATGGCTTTTATTGCGTCCAGATACCAGTGTGCCCGGCGCGAAAATCGTCTGCACCCCCTAAATCGAGAGTTTCTTGAAGATTTTCTCCGGCACGAGGCGGATAATCAGCATGATCAGCGCCCAGAAGCCTGGCACATAAAGCACTTCCTTGCCCTTGAGAGCGGCCCGCAGCAGGGTTGCCGCTGCGCGGTCGGGGCTTTCGGCGTAGAAGATGCCCGGTAGGCCCCAGGTCATGCCGGTATCGAGAAAGCCGGGCTTGGCGAAGGTCAGCGTTACGCCGCTGCGGAACAGTCGCGCACGCAAGCCGGAGCAAAAAGTCGCGAGCCCCGCTTTGGCCGAGCCGTAGATATAATTGCTGAACCGCCCCCGGTCGCCCGCCACCGACCCTAACACGATCACCCGGCCCGCCCGGCCTGCTTCCAGCATTGGCGCGAGGGCGAGCAGCAGACGGGCCGCCCCGGTGAAACTCGCAGTCAGGCAGCGCAGGGCTAAGGCCGGATCGGCTTCCATCGCCTTTTGATCGGGCATCAGGCCGAAGGCCAAGAAAATATCGAGGCCGCCGGGGCTGGCGTGATGGGGGATGGAGGCTGCCAGCGCATCCAGGCTGGCCATATCTTCGGCATCGAAGCTTTCCACCACAACCGCGCTTGCGCCGCGCAAACGCAAATCGGCGGCACTGCGGTTGAGATCGTCAAGGTCACGCCCGGCCAGAATCAGCCGCGCGCCTTGCCCTGCGACGAGGCGGGCGAAGGCGCGGGCGATGGGGGAGGAGGCCCCTAGAATCAGCCAGGTGCGATCGGTCATGACGGGAAGGGGTTTGCCCATGCTTATGCTCCCCGCAGCGCAAGGCGGCGCGATTGGTCGGAAGCAAACTTGCCCTCCGGGTCCATCTCGGCGGCGATTTGTTGAAATTCAGCAAGGCGCGGATACATGCGCGCAAAGCCCGCCGCCGACAGGGCGGAATCTTTTGCGAGATAAATCCGCCCACCGTGATCGAGGGTGATGGCTTCCAAGCGCTCCAGCAGTGCCCCGGTCTCCGCCCGGCGCGGCAGGTCGAGCGCCAAGGTGAAGCCCGGCTGCGGGAAGGAGAGCAGCCCTTGCCCCTCCGCGCCCAGGGTTTTCAGCACGGCGAGGAAGGAGGCGGTTCCGCCTTGGCTGACGGCGTTCAGCAGCGCGCGCAGGCCGGTTTCGGCGGCGGCATCGGGGATGACAGCCTGGAACTGGCTAAAGCCGGGTTTTCCGTAGAGCCGGTTCCACTGCGCCAGCGCGTCGAGCGGATAGAGAAATTCCTCAATCGCCCGCACCCCCTGCCGCCCCCGGCGCGGGATGCGGTGGTAATAGGCGGCATTGAACAGCTTCACATTGGTCCGCGACAGGCAGAATTTCGGCAGATTAAGCGGAATCGCTTTGGCCTTGCGCGGTTTTGCGGCCACGCCCTCGGGCGACAAATCCGCCGTTTCCAGAATCCCGCGCCCGATGCGGTCGCCGGTCGCCAGCGCGTCGATCCAACCGACCGAGAACCGCGCGGACGTGCGAGCGGCGCGCAGACCGTTGAGGAAGGCGGCCAGATCGGGCATCCGCTCTTCACGCAAGCTTACGGCGTTGCTGGGAATCTTCAAGAGGCGCAACCCCGCCGCCAGGATGATCCCCGTCAGCCCCGCGCCGCCGACCGTCGCCCAAAACTCGCGCGGCGTTGCGTCCGGCGTCAGGTGGCGCACATCGCCCGCAGCGGTGAGCAGATCGATCCAGGCGACATGCGCGCCGAAGCTGCCGTCCGCATCGTGATTCTTCCCGTGCACATCATTGGCAATCGCGCCGCCGACGGTGGCAAAGCCCGTGCCCGGCGTGACGGGCAGCATGAAGCCGCGCGGGATCAGCAGCCGTTGAATCGCCCCTAGGCTTACCCCCGCTTCCACGGTTAGCAGCGGCGCATCGCCGGTTTCCAATCCCAGAAAACGGTCTAGCCGCTCGGTCAGAACCACCGCGCCCGCGCTGTTCAGCGCTTGATCGCCGTAGGACCGCCCGGCCCCGCGCGCCAGAATCGCACCGTCGCTTTTCAGGCAGGCCGCAACTTCGCTCATCCGTTCGGGCCGGAACGCCGCCGTCTTTGCCTGAGGAAACCGGCCCCAGCCGGACAAAGCCAAGCTTTTGCTGCGCATTATAGGTCTCCCGACGTGGATAAGGCCCCATCCCTCGGTCGGCGCAGGGCCGCGAGCAGGAACGGCAGCACCATAAAGCCGAGGGCGGTCGAGAACCATAGGGTCGTCAGGCGAATGATGGCGGTGGCGGCCAGCGCCGCATCGCCCTCGAACCCGAGGGAAGTCAGCAGCAGCAGCATGACCGCTTCCGCACCGCCCAAACCACCGGGCAGCATGGAGATGGTTCCGGCAATCAGCGCGAAGGTGAAGACGAAGCTCGCCTGCTGAAAACTCACCTCCGGCCCGCCGACTGCCTGCAGCAGCAGTTGGAACGACCAAGCTTCTGCCGCCCACCCGATTAGGGCTAACACGAGACCGACGCCGAACCGGCGGAAGGTGAAGAGCTTCGCCGTTTCGCGCAGGGCCGCGCGGATTTTCGCGAACAGGCGCGGCGCGCGGCCCCCGAACAGGCGGTAAAGCGCGTTCGTGACCCACAGCAGGGTTTTCGGGCGCAGGAACGGCAGCATCAGCACGATCAACCCGGCGGCAATCCCCAGGGTCACATCGGCATAGCCGCTGAAGGCCCCCAAGGAGGCGAGGCAGAGCAGCATAATCGCCACCATGTCCGACAGCCGATCGCCCAAAAATAGCGGCGTGGCGCGCTCGTAAGGCACGCCTTTTGCCTTCTCCAGCACCCAGAGCCGGAGAGCCTCCCCGGCTTTCCCCGGCGTCGTGGTCAGCGCGAAGCCGCCAACGAAAACGGCAGCATTGAAGCCGAACCCCACCTTCAGCCCCAACCCGCGCGAAAACCAATGCCAGCGCAAGGCCCGCAGGGCGTAGTTGAACAGCGATAGGCCGAGCAGGGCGAGAATGATGCTTAGCGGCACGCGCTGGATGGCGGTCCAAACCTTCTCGAAACCGACGTAGGCCCCCACCGCGACGAGCCCCACCGCAAAGGCGACGATCGTGCCGACGACGATCCATTCCAGGCGGCGCAGTTTGCCCTTGGTCAGGCCTTTCGCATCAACGGCCATAAATCAGCGCTCCGAAGGTAGCGATCCAGGCCAGCACATTGCCGATCAGGAATTTGTCGGTCAGCACGATCGTCGTCGGCGAGCCCGACCGCTCTTCAACCAGGGCAATTTGCAGGTAGCGCAGCACGCCCATAATCACGAAGGGCGTGGTGAGGTAGAGATTATGGATGCCCGCTTCCACCGTATAAAGCAGGTAGGACACCAGCAGCCCCGCCAGCATCATGGCAATTGCGGTATCGAGAAACGGCAGATTATAGCCCTCAAGCGCGCGGCGGTGGCCCTTGTCGAGCTGCTTCACGATATCGTCGCGGCGCTTGGCTAAGGCAATGAACAGTGAGACAAGGCCGGTGCAAACGATGATCCATTCAGAGGCGCGCACACCAATCAGATCTGCTCCGGCAAAAACCCGCAGCACATAGCCGAGGGCCACCAGCATCACGTCCAGAATCGAAATCTTCTTGAGCCCCAGCGAATAACCGAGGTTTACGGCGAGATAGACGAGGCTGAGGATTAGAAAGCCGGGCGAGAGGGTATAGGCGAGGATCAGCCCGCCCGTCGCTAGGATCGTCATCAGAACCAGCGCAAGCGGCAACGGGACGGTGCCAGCCGCAAGCGGGCGCGTGCGTTTGGTCGGGTGCTGTCGGTCGGCCTCCCGGTCCATCGTATCGTTCAGGATATAGATTGCCGAAGCGAGCGCGCTAAAGCACAGAACCCCCAGGAGCACCTGACCAATGTTCTGAGCCGTGACCGCCGCCGGGGTGAAGAACAGGGGCGCGAGAATGAAGGCATTCTTCACCCACTGATGCGGGCGCATCAGCTTGAGGGTTTCCACCATCACCATGGGAGCGGTTTACCTCTTTTGAACGTTGAGGGCCTGTTTTAGAGAAGCCCTCTGTAGCGGCGGCGCGGGAAGGCGTCCAGTGAACTCTTTGTAGGAAACGGCGGGTGCCTGCGCTATGCCTTATCGTCCCCAATGTCAGTTCTTGCGATCCGAATATGGTGATTTGATGAAAAACTTGACGGTATTGACAGGGATTATTGTCTCTAGAAAAACATTAATCCTATCAATACAACTGTATCTTGCATTAATTTTCGCAATCTTTAGTACGATAGAATTTCAAGGCATAACTATTAATGGATTAGATTATTCGTGGATATTTAGTTTGAATCATTTTTTTAAAGAAAACTATCAGCACGGAATAGATATTATATTCAATTTTGGACCTTTAGGATTTTTGTTCTCATCAGCTTATTATCCTGAGAGTCAAAATTTAAAATACACATTAAGTATTATGTATCACATAATTTTATTTTATAGTGTTTTTTATGTTTTCAATATAAATAATGCATCGAAATTTTTATCAATGTCAATATTGATTATGTCGATGGAATTTTTTTATAGTGCTAATATTCTTCTGCCAGCAATTCTAATTTCCTATCATGAAGTCTATCGGGAGAATAAAGCGCTGTCGACTTATGTCATTACAATTTTTTTAAGTCTATTGCTAGCCGTCGCGTCCTTGGTGAAAAGCGCCATTCTTATTCTAGCGCTTCCGATTCTCGTCCTTGTGACGCTTTATCGGTTGTCGATTAAAGATTATTATCCGGTGGCGCTCGGAGCCTATTGTTTGTTTACGGCTTTAATACTGTCTCTAGGGGGCCAGGATGGTGCCAATTGGGCTGATTTCTATCGGGGATATTTTGATGTTTCGCTAAGTTACAATGCCGATATGGGTTTGCCGGCACCGCCGCTCTATCTGGCGCTGTGGTGTGTTGGGGCGTTGAGTGTGTTGAGCTGCTTCCCTCTCAAGTCAAGAAAGACAATAATCCTCGCTTTAACGATTCTGGGCTGTCTTCTGGTGGCCTATAAACTGAGTTTCACGCGACATGGCGATTATTCATACCTAGCCTTCTGGGCCTTAGCCTTCATCGCAACGGCACAGATACTCAACCCGCTTGCGCGTTTTTACGGGTTGGCCCATCGGGCACTTATCCTTGGAACCGCAGGTCTGGCATTGGTCGTGGCCTTAGCCATTGCTGCGCCGTTTCAGCCCGCTGGGAAGGGCCTTCAGGACACGCTGACAATTCTGCACGACCGTTTGAAGTTTTTCGGGGATTCCGATTTTCGCAATCAGCGTCGATTAGACAATCGGCAAGAATTTACCGCCGCGATGGCCGATCTTCGCCAGAAATTTCCGTTTAAAGCGGTGGCGGGGCCGATTGATGCGTTTCCGTTCGATATTGGTTTAGCCTATAGCGCGGGTCTTGATCTTGCGACCCGCCCGGCGTTTCAAGCCTATTACGCAACCAGCCGCTTCATGACGGAACGCAACCGCGACTTCTTAGCCACGGACCGGGCGGCGCGGTCGATCCTTTTTTCCATAGCGCCGATCGATGGGCGCTTCGCCGCGTTGGAAGACCCGCTGAGCCTGCGCGCGTTTCGCAGCTTCTATCGGGTAGATCAGCAAACGGCCGAGCATTTAGTGCTTGTCCGGCGTGCAAAGCCATTGTTGGAAGCGGAAACCTGCCAAGACAGTGTGAGCCGGTTCGATACCGCGATTCCCATCCCCGCTGTTTTACCCGATCAAGCGGTTTGGGCGCGGGTGTTGCTCACGCCGACAGTCGTGGGCCGGGTTGCGGCATTCTTTTTCGGGGGGCCGACCTTGGGGCTTACGGTATCCACCACCGCCGCGCCCGACCAGGCGTTTCGATTTTTGCGCGACGCGGGCGACGTTGGGTTTTTGCTCTCGCCAGGGCTCACGTCCTTGGAAGCGGCGGCGGCTTTTTATCGCGGCGAGAGCCGTGCGCAAGACGCGGTAACGCAGATTCGCGTCAGCAATCGGACGGGCGACACGATCCTCCGCTGGTTCGAACCCGCGATAACCGTGTCGCTCTGCACCCTTTCGTGGTCTAGCCCCGCGCCCTGACCCTCGTCACATGTTTGGATAGTTCGGCCCGCCGCCGCCTTGCGGCACCACCCAGTTAATATTCTGCGTCGGGTCTTTGATGTCGCAGGTTTTGCAGTGAACGCAGTTCTGCGCATTGATCTGCAAGCGCTTGGCCCCCGTTCCCGCATCGTCGAGGATTTCATAAACCCCGGCGGGGCAATAGCGCGTTTCCGGCGATTCATAGTGCGACCAGTTGATCGCAATCGCCTTGCTCGGGTCTTTCAACTGCAAGTGGATCGGCTGATCTTCCTCATGGTTGGTCGCCGAGAGGAAGACGGAGGAGAGCTTATCGAAGCTGATTTTGCCGTCGGGCTTGGGGTAGGCGATGCGCGGCGCGTCGGCGGCCTTCTTCAACACGTTATGGTCAGCGTGATTATGGAAGGTCCAAGGGGCCTTGCCCCTGAACAGATACGTATCAATCGCGCTATAGACCAACCCGGCCCACAGGCCCTTGTGGAAGGACGGGCGAATATTGCGCACGGCCTTTAGCTCTTCGGCCACCCAGGAGGCGTTGAGCGCGGTCGGATAGGCGGTGGCTTCCGTCGCCTCGGACCCCGAGGTGAGCAGATCGAACACCGCGTCCGCCGCGAGCATGCCGGATTTCATCGCCGTGTGGCTGCCCTTGATCTTGGGCACATTGAGGAAGCCCGCCGTGCACCCGACCAAACAGCCGCCGGGGAAGGTGAGTTTCGGGATCGACTGCCAGCCGCCTTCGTTCAACGCCCGCGCGCCGTAGCTGATACGCCGCCCGCCTTCAAAGAAGTGCCGCACGGCGGGGTGGGTTTTGAAGCGCTGGAACTCCTCGAAGGGCGAGAGGTGCGGGTTGGTATAATCCAGCCCAATGACGAACCCGACGACGATTTGATTATTCTCAAGATGGTAGAGAAACGAGCCGCCATAGGTATCGCTGCGCATCGGCCAGCCGATGGAATGGATAATCTTGCCGGCCTGATGCTTGCTCGGGTCGATCTCCCACAACTCCTTAATGCCGATACCGAAGGTTTGCGGATCGACGCCCTCGCGCAAGTTAAAGCGCTCGAACAGGGTTTTGGTCAGCGAGCCACGGCAGCCTTCCGCGAAAATCGTCTGGCGCGCGTGCAACTCCACGCCAGGCTGAAAATGCGCCGTCGGCTCGCCGTCGCGGCCCACGCCCATATCGCCGGTCGCGACGCCTTTAACCGCGCCGGTCTCGTCGTACAGCACTTCAGCGGCGGCAAAGCCGGGGAAAATATCGACGCCCAACTCTTCCGCCTGCTGGGCCAGCCAGCGGCAGAGGTTGCCGAGCGAGATGACGTAATTGCCGTGATTGTGCATCTGCGGCGGGGTGGGCAGCTTGAACGAGCCTTTTTCCGTGAGGAATAGGAAGCTATCGTCGGTCGCGGGTGTGTTCAGCGGTGCGCCGCGCTCTTTCCAATCGGGGAAAAGCTCGTTCAGCGCGCGCGGCTCGAACACCGCGCCGGAGAGAATATGGGCACCGATCTCGGAGCCCTTCTCGATCAGGCACACGGCAAGCTCTTGGCCTGCGGCATTGGCGCGTTGTTTCAACCGAATGGCCGTCGAAAGGCCCGCAGGGCCGCCGCCAACCACCACCACGTCATAGGGCATTACGTCCCGCGTCATTCCCCGATCCCCCTCGCTGAACCCTTCCCTTTACGTTAAGGGAATGTATGTTTTTTGTCGAGCTTTTCGCAGTCGGCAATTTGGCTCGTCTGGGCAAAGTGCGACAGCTTGAGCGCGCTGGCAAGCCTTGATAGGCGCTAAGAGCCATCACGTCGCCAGCATTGCCATGGGGCATTTTTTTTGACACCTGCAATCTAAAGACTCATAAAGAGATAAATAATCGTGCGACTTCCCAGCGGGAGGAAACAATGCCCGTAAAAATGTTCAAATTTTCTATTACGGCTTGTGCAATTCTTATTCTCCTATCGACGCTGCTTGGTTCTGGCGCAATGAGAGACAGTAGTGATTATGGTCGGATCGTTCGGTGCGTAGGTCTTGTTGTCGATCAGGAAAACAATATTAGAGATTACCAGTATAATTTTGGTGATTTCGAGCCTTTGTGGTGTAGCTTGGTCACGCCCATGACGCTTATTGCTGGGGCGGTCCGGGGAGTGCTCACGGGCTTCTCGCAAAGCGCGTTAACGATTTTTCAAGTGGCATTGATTCTGTCGACTCTCTGGTTTGTCGGGTTCTGCGCGTTGGTTCGACATTCGAACTGCGGAAAAAATAAATTAGTCTTAGTCTTTATCGTCATTCTAACGGCTATTTTTGCGAATTATTTCCGGTCTTTCTATGAGGAAGCGATTGTTCTCATCACGCTTCCCTGGTTTTTATTGGGGCTGTGGCGGTGGCAATCTGACGGTAAGCCTGCTCTTCTATTGGTGGCCGCCGCCTGCTTGATCAGTGCGAAAGTCCAAATGATTGGGGCGCTTCCGCTCATTCTGGCGATCATCTGGCGCACCTGGCTGTCGATCCGGCGACAGGCTAACCCCTCCGCTGCGCCGTTTATTCCAACGGTGCTCACGATTGGCTTGATCGGTTTGAGCGCCTTATCGCTGGCGCGCTGGGAGTATACCCGCAAGGGCGAGGTCAACCACTACAATCGCTTTTACGCAGGCGTTGGATTGGCGCTACAGGGGGTGGCAGATTGGCCCGCGCGCACCTTCAGGGAGCGTAATCTTTACGAGAGAGAGCAACGCGCGCAGTTACAGCAAGGGACAATGGCGTTCGAACCGAATCCCGCCCAACCTTTGCTGGGTACGCGCTTTTCCCCCACCGGGTTTAGCCTTTTCCAAACCTATAAAGCGCGCGGCGCGTTGGCCGACTTCTATGGGATTGTCGCCCCCGGCGCGCTCGGTAATTTTATTCCGTGGGTACTGGCGCGACCGCAGATTTGGCCGACGATTGGCCGGAATATCGCCGTGATCACCGTCACGGCGGATTACCGGGTTCAGTATCTGAATAACGCGCTTTATCTTCCGGGGCTTAGCGAACTTCAGAATATCGCGCGGTCCTGGTTGGGGGTCTATGGGCTCGTGGCCCTGGCCCTTGCCGCTTGGGCCGGGCGCTCCCTTTTGCTGCCTGCAGTTTTCTTGCTAACGCTCCCCTTGGCCGTTTGGGGCGGCGACGGGTTCAATGAATTCGAAAAGCATTTTGCGCCCTATTGGATGCTCCTGCCTTTGCTATTTTATTTTCCCTGGCGACCCGACCCGACCGGGAGTGGAACCAGCGACGCCGCGTCCCCAACTACAGATCCATGACCCAATTCGCCCCCAGTCTCGACACTATCGCCCGCCTTGCCGAAACGGCGCTTGCGGAAATCCCCGCCGAACTGCGCCAATACACGCGCGATTTGGTGCTGAAGGTGGAAGATTTCCCCGATGATGCCGTTGTGGAGGAGATGGAGCTTGAAAGCCCCTTCGACCTGCTCGGCCTCTATCAGGGCGTGGCCATGCCACTGCAAAGCGTGAGCTATGCCCACCCGGAGCCGCATCGGGTGTTCCTCTACCGCCGCCCGATCCTTGATTATTGGTGCGAGACCGGCGAGGCGCTGGACGATGTTGTCCGCCACGTCCTCATTCACGAAATCGGCCATCATTTCGGCTTTTCGGACGAAGATATGGAGCGGATCGAGGGGGAGTGATCGGCAAGCGCGTGCCGCGACGCTGGACGGCCCCCAATGCGGATACGGGGCCGTCGGGCTTTCACGAAGACGTTTGAGCGACATACCTTAATACCCATAAAATATTAATTAAAAATACGTTAAACTATCGCTTGCGGATAGATCAGCCGCCCTGATAAAAATCTTAAGTATTTTTGATAAGGGCTTATCCGATGGCGAGCGCGGGATTTGATTCACTCTATTATCTTAACGCGAACCCCGATGTGCAGCGTGCAATTTTGGACGGTAGCCTTGCGGATGCCGAACAGCATTTCCGCCTGTTTGGTGCCGTCGAAGGGCGTAATCCCAATGCGGCGTTCAATTCCGCCGAGTATCTGGCGCAAAACCCCGATGTTCGGGCGGCTGTTGCGCTTGGTCAAACCTTTACGAGCGCCTGGGATCATTACATCCAGTACGGCGCAGCGGAAGGGCGTTCCCCCAGCACGGATACCAATGGTTTTGATGCGAAAGCCTATCTGGACACCCGCAAAAACCCTCGCCCGTTCAGTTTTGCTGTGATTCACTGATGGGGTCCCTCGCTCGGAGCCTACCGATGGAACCTCAATCGCTTTTCAGCCTGAACGATCA